>JAEWAA010000557.1 GCA_023391955.1 Bacillota bacterium
GTGCAAGCTGGCCCTCCCTAACCCCATCAGCATCAAAAAGACGCTTCAGGAGTTCAAGCCGGACATCATCCATTGCGCCACACCGTTCAATCTTGGCCTGTACGGGCTGCATTACGCCAAGAAGCACAAAATCCCGGTAGTGGCTTCCTACCATACTCATTTTGACCAGTACCTGCAGTATTACAAGATCCAATGGGTGGAGGGTATGCTCTGGCGGTATCTGGGCTGGTTCCACCAGACCTGCCGCAAAATTTACGTTCCTTCCCGGTCCACGCTTCATTATTTAATGGAGAGGGGCTTCTCCAATTTGGAGGTATGGAGCCGCGGCGTGGATGTGTCCCGCTTCCATCCGGAGGTGGACCGCGAGGCGGTGCTGCGTAAGGCAGGAGCAAATCCCGACAAATTATCTCTTTTATATGTAGGACGTTTGGCCCCTGAAAAAAGTGTCGATGTGCTGCTGGAGGCATATGACCGGCTGCCGGAGGAGCTAAGGTCGCAGACGGAGCTGATTCTTGCCGGCGACGGACCTTTATACAAGGAGCTCACCGAATCCTATATGGATCGGAAGGACATTCACTTCCTCGGATTTACCGAAGGGACGGCGCTGACGGACTTGTATGCGGCAGCGGATCTGTTCGTATTCCCCTCCGCCACGGAAACCTTCGGGAATGTGGTGCTAGAGGCTATGGCATCAGGTACGACGGTGATTGGCGCGGCTGCAGGAGGCGTCCAGGATACCGTCAAACATATGGAGACCGGGTGGCTGTGCCAGCCGGGAGACGCGGGGGCTTTTGCGGAAGCCATCGCCACACTTTTGGAGAACGACACCCTCCGCAACCAGATGGCCCAGGCAGGGCGGGCCTACAGTGAGCTTCAAACCTGGGATTCCATCTTCTCCCGCTTGCTGGACAGTTATCGACAAGTGGTGCCCGAGCTGGGCGAATTGTCGAACCATGAGCTGGCAGCGGCCAAATAATGCGAAAGGCCCTAATTCCGGTGGAAGCACCGGAAGGGCCCCCGCATGCCCGGCGGAACCCTCAAGTTCCAAAAACAGTGGATGAAACCCCCTGCTGCTGGGTGATAATGAGAAGGACAAGCGTTAGGCCTAGAGACGGAGAACCAATCCGCAACAGGACAGTGAAGGTCAAGAAACACCGTAAGATCGCGTTTGGATGCGCAGGGCGGAGGAATTTCCCGGTTGTATTCCCTTTATTGGCCGTAAACAGCCTTAAGGAGGCGGTTTGGGGCTTTTGACAAACGGGGGTAAAGAGAGGAAAATCAGTATCGGCTTTCGTATCCGGCGGAAAAGTTTTCAAAACACAAAGATTGGTTTAGAGAGAGAATGAAGAAAGGGAAGTAGTAAAAAAAGGGGGCTTACCATGCTGGACCATATTGTTTTGGCTTTGCAGCTGATACTGGCTTTAATCGGCGCGTATCAGCTTGTGCTTACGTTTTTTGGATGGGTGCGTAAAAATAACAAAAAAAGCTTCGAGCCGCAAAAGTCGTTTGCCATTCTGGTTGCCGCCCACAACGAGGGCAAGGTGGTCGGAGCGCTGCTGGAAAACCTCAAGCGGTTGAATTACCCCAAGGAACTCTACGACGTCATGGTCATCTGTGACAACTGTACCGACAATACCGCCGAAATATCCAGAAGCCACGGCGTTTATGCCTTCGAGCGTTTTAATCCCAACCTGCGCGGCAAGGGATACGCCATTGAATGGATGCTCAAGGAGCTGTGGAAGCTTCCCCGCACCTATGACGGCATTGTGATGTTTGATGCGGACAACCTGGTGGAGCAGGATTTCCTGATCCACATGAATAACGACCTTTGCGCCGGCCACCGTGTGGTCCAAGCTTATCTGGATACCAAGAATCCCCATGATTCCTGGATTACCTCTTCGTACGCGATTTCCTACTGGTACTGCAACCGTCTGTGGCAGCTCCCGCGCACCAACCTGGGACTGGCTAACTATCTGGGCGGCACCGGCATGTGCTTCGAGACCACCCTGCTGAAGGAAATGGGCTGGGGCGCCACCAGTCTGGTAGAGGATTTGGAATTTACCATGCGCTGTGTCAAAAGAGGTATCAAGCCGTACTTCGACTATGATGCCAAGGTATACGACGAGAAGCCGTTGTCCTTTAACGCATCGGCCCGCCAGCGGCTGCGCTGGATGCAGGGACACTTCGATGTGGCCCGCCGCTACTTCTTCCCCCTCGTATGGCAGGGGCTGAAGGAAGGCAACTGGGCTAAGGTGGACACCGCCGTTTATGCCTTGAACGTCTACAACCTGTTCCTGAGCGGCATCATCACCATCATGCTGTATGCCGCCCAGCACCGGCCAGAGCCGTACTTCACCTCTCTGTTCGAAAATGCGCCATGGTTCTTCGGCGTATTGTACCTGCTGAATGTCCTGGTGTTCCCGCTGGCTCTGTACATGGAGCGGGCGCCGAAGAAGATCTGGAAGTCGCTGCTCCTGTTCCCGGTGTTCCTGGTATCGTGGTATCCGGTAACCTTCTATGCCTTCTTCACCCAGAACAACAAACAATGGAGCCACACCCAGCATACCCGGGTGCTCCGGCTGGAGGAAGTGCAAAGCAAGCAGGCCAGCTAAGGGCTCATGGCTCATGTTTTCAGCTAGTTAAATTTGGTTTGACTTGAGTAAGGTTTTATGATACTCTATTTGAGTGCTATTAAGAAGAAGCGCCCGCTTCTCACCTGACCGACAGAGCGTTGGCTGGTTCTAGTCACTTAAGTGAACGCTTAGCAGTGTTGCTTATGACGCGAGATCAGGATGTGGGCGGTTAGTGCCTGCATCCTTTTTTTAGGTTCAAGGTACAGGTGAGAATCCAGTGGAGGTGGAACGTTATTAGCAAGGATCATATGATTAACGAAGAGATTCGCGCCAAGGAAGTCCGTTTGATCGGCCCCGAAAGTGAACAGCTGGGCATCAAGCCGTTCCGGGAAGCATTGCAAATGGCGCAGGATGCGAATCTTGACCTGGTAAATGTAGCGCCTACCGCCAAACCGCCGGTTTGCCGGATTATGGATTATGGCAAGTTCCGCTATGAAACGCAGAAGAAAGAAAAGGAAGCGCGCAAGAATCAGAAGATCGTTGACCTGAAGGAAGTCCGCTTCAGCGCCACCATCGATGAGCACGACTTCCAAACCAAGCTCCGCAATGTGCTGAAGTTCATTCAGGACGGAGACAAGGTGAAGTGCAGCGTACGTTTCCGCGGCCGCGAAATCACTCATGCATCCATCGGCCAGCGTGTGCTGGAACGGGTGGCAACAGAAGCTGAAAGCATCTGCACAGTGGAGCGCAGACCCAAGCTGGAAGGCCGCAGCATGATTATGATACTGGCGCCGAAGTGATTCGGAGTCGGCAATAACTATTAGGAGGACTTCAGGAATGCCTAAGATGAAAACTCACCGTGGCGCTGCCAAGCGTTTCACGAAAACCGGTACTGGTAAGATCAAAAGAAACAAATCGGGTAAGCGCCACATTCTGGAGCACAAGAGCTCCAAGCAAAAGGCCAGATTGAGCAAATCCGCTATTATGACCAAGGGTGATACCAAGCGTATTGAGTCCCTGCTGGTATACGTGAAGTAAGCAACGTTTCGGACGAAAATTCCCCTCGGATGGGCCTGGGCCGATTCCGGGGCTTCCATAACATGATCCGGCCTCGTGCGCGGAGCAAGTTATTCAGGCAAAGCAATTCATTTATTCAGGAGGCTGACTACTATGGCAAGAGTTAAAGGCGGGTTTGTGACTCGTCGTCGTCATAAAAAAATCTTGAAGCTGGCAAAGGGCTATTTCGGCTCCAAACACCGGTTATTCAGAACTGCCAACGAGCAGGTAATGAAGTCCCACATGTATGCATTCCGTGACCGCCGTCAAGTGAAGCGCGATTTCCGCAAGCTGTGGATCGCCCGTATCAACGCGGCTTCCCGTCAAAACGGATTGTCCTACAGCAAGTTCATGTTTGGCTTGAAGCTGGCCGGCATCGACGTAAACCGCAAGATCCTGGCTGACCTGGCTGTAACCGACGCTAAGGCATTCGCCGATCTGGCTGCCGCTGCTAAGGTAAAGCTGAACGCCTAGTACCGCGACTATACACGCGTGACTAAAAAGAGCCGGACAGGGAGAGCAATCTCCTTGTCCGGTTTTTTGCATTTTGGAGGCATGAAAGGCCAGGCTATCACATAGAATCAACTAAATATTAACAATTCTCAAGATGCGGTCAAATAGTATAGCAGATGAGGTAAAAAAAGTCATTTGTATAATTTTCCTTACTATTTTTGTAACAATTTCAGATAGCTGAAAACTGATTTTCATGTTAAGATTTCATTTGTAAAGTGATAAATATCACAAAAAAAGAGAGTGGATTGAACATATTGTGAAATTCGCATTTCTGTGAGAAGGGGAGTTGGCATACATGCGAATGAAAAGGCTGCTTGCTCTGTTGACTGCAGGTGCAGGAACGGCTCTTTTGAGCGGCTGTGAAAGTCTGGTGGTGTTGAATCCCCAGGGGCCTGTGGCAAGAAGCATTGCTGAGCTGATTAACTGGTCCTTGCTGTGGATGTTGTTGGTCGTTGTTGTCGTTATCGGTTTGTTTGTTGTGATTGTGTGGAAGTACCGGGAGAAGCCGGGGAACGAAGACTACGAGCCTCCCGAAGAGCATGGCAGCCTCGCGTTGGAGATTACCTGGGTCGTGATTCCGATCCTGATCGTAATCGCCCTGACCATTCCTACGGTGAAGGCCCTGTACAAGCTGGAGGATGTGCCTGTTGGTTATGAGGATCAGGCTCCGCTTGTGATTCATGTGACCTCTGCAGACTGGAAATGGATTTTCAGCTATCCGGAGCAAAACATTGAGACAGTGAACTACGTGAATATCCCCGCGGGGCGTGCGGTGGATTTCAGGCTGACCTCTGCCGGCACCATGCAGTCCTTCTGGATTCCGGCTCTTGCGGGCCAGAAGTATGCCATGGCGAAGATGGAGAACCAGCTGTTTTTGGCAGCGGACCACCCGGGTTCCTATCTGGGCCGCAACACCAACTTTAACGGCAAGGGATATTCGGGAATGGAGTTTGAGGTCCTGAGTCAAACCCCCAAGGAGTTCGAGGAATGGGTGAGCGACGTGAAGGCCACTGCCCCCAAGCTGTCTGAGGCGGAATATGAGAAGCTGCTGGAGCCCACCCATCTGGGACGGCAGACATATTCCAACACTCACCTGGAATGGGTAAACCATGCGGATCCGGATTCCAAGTCTTACACCAATCCGGAGATGTACCGTCTGGATCACGGCTATCCGGGTAAAACCTTCACTGAGCCTGATCAATACAATGCACCAAACAGCGGTGAATCCCAAAACAACACCAAGAAAGACGGGGGTGAAAAGCATGGGCATTAAATGGGATAAAATACTGGTAACCGGGGATCCGATGATCCTCGGCGCCCAGATTTCGATTGTTTTAGTATCGGTGGGCATTGTAGCGCTGTTGATCTATCTGAAACGCTGGCAATGGCTGTGGAAAGAATGGATCACCACCGTTGACCATAAGAAAATCGGGATCATGTATATTCTCTCAGGTGTGGCTATGTTCTTCCGCGGCGGTATGGACGGTCTGATGATGAAGGTCCAGACCTCCCGCCCGGAAATGGAATTTTTAAATGCGCAGCATTATAACGAGGTATTCACAACTCACGGTGTGGTCATGATTTTGTTCATGGCCATGCCTATGCTAATCGGCCTTATGAATATTATTATTCCGCTGCAGATCGGCGCCCGCGACGTGGCGTACCCTCAGTTGAATGCACTGAGCTTTTGGCTGTTCTTCAGCGGCGCCATGCTGTTCAACCTGAGCTTCGTGATCGGCGGTTCTCCCGATGCCGGCTGGACCTCTTACTTCCCGCTGGCGGGCAAGGAATTCAGTCCGGGTATCGGCAATAACTTTTATGCCGTGGCGCTTCAGATTTCCGGTATCGGAACCCTGATGACCGGCGTCAACTTTATTGTGACCATTATGAAGATGCGTGCTCCGGGGATGACCCTCTTCAAGATGCCGATGTTTACCTGGACCTCCCTGGTTACCAACCTGATTATCGTTGCCGCGTTCCCGATTCTTACGGTGGCGCTGGCGCTGATGACCTTTGACCGGCTGTACGGCACCCACTTCTTCACGGTGTCTGCCGGGGGTATGGATATGCTGTGGGCCAATCTGTTCTGGCTCTGGGGCCATCCCGAGGTCTACATTGTTGTTCTGCCGGCTTTCGGAATTTTCTCCGAGGTGATAGCCACCTTCTCCCGTAAGTCGCTGTACGGTTACACCTCCATGATCGTTTCCATTGTGGGCATCTCCGTGCTGAGTATGCTGGTTTGGGTCCATCACTTCTATACCATGGGGGCTGGGCCTGGGGTAAATTCATTCTTCTCCATCTCCACCATGCTCATTGCGATTCCCACCGGTGTGAAGATGTTTAACTGGCTGTTCACCATGCGCAAGGGGCGGATCAAGATGACCACTGCCATGCTGTGGGCGCTGGCCTTTGTTCCCTGCTTCGTTATCGGCGGCGTAACCGGCGTCATGCTGGCTATGGGCGCAGCGGATTACCAGTACCACAATACCTTGTTCCTGGTGGCGCATTTCCACTATGTGCTGATCCCCGGCGTTGTATTCGCGGTATTCGCAGGGCTATACTACTGGTGGCCGAAGATTTTCGGTACCCTGCTTAACGAACGTTTGGGCAAGTGGCATTTTTGGCTGTTCGTGATCGGCTTCAACGTAACGTTTATGCCGATGTTCTTCCTGGGACTGAATGGCGCGGTAAGACGGGCCTATACGTATTCCGAGGAATCGGGCTTTTCGCCGCTGTTCCTGCTGTCGGGTCTGGGCAGCGCAGTATTGGCAGCCGGCTTCGCCGTATTCTGCTACAACCTCTATTGGAGCTTCCGCTACGGGCCGAAGAATGTCGGCAGTGATCCGTGGGATGCCCGCACTCTGGAATGGACAACGGCTTCCCCGCCGCAATTTTATAACTTCGCCAAGATTCCGGTGGTCAAATCTTTGGATGCCTTCTGGCACATGAAGAAGAAGGGTGAAGGCCTGACGCTGAAGGAGTCCGAGCTTGAGGAAATTCATATGCCGCGCAATTCATGGCTGCCGGTGTATATGGGTGGAGTGTTCATGGTAGCCGGCTTCCTGCTGGTCTTCGAGCTCCATATTGCCGCCTTGGTTGCTCTGGTTGGTGTTGTGGTCGGCCTGATCATCCGTTCCTTTGATTATGATGAGGGTTACCATGTGCATATTGATGAGATTGCCTACCGGGAGAAAGCATGGAGAAGCATGGAGAAAGAGGTGAACAAGTATGACGCATCATGAGAATACGGCCCTGCCAATGGAGTACCGGACAGAGCAAAGCCGGATGAATATCCTCGGCTTCTGGATCTTTCTGGGCGCCGAGATTGTACTGTTCGCCACTCTCTTCGGCGTCTACGCCGCGCTGTATCACCGGTATGCGGGGGGACCCACTCATCAGGATCTCATTAATATCCGCGACGTCCTGATTCAGACTGTGCTGCTCTTAACCTCCAGCTTCACCTGCGGCCTGGCCATTCTGCAAATGCGGCGCGGCAGTCTCAAAGGGCTCATTGGCTGGCTGGTCGTCACTCTGGTTCTGGGTCTGGGCTTTCTGTTTATGGAAATCAACGAGTTTTCCCACTATATCCACGAAGGGGCTACCATGCAGACCAGCGCCTTCCTGTCCAGCTTCTTCGTGCTGCTGGGCACCCACGGTTTGCACGTAACCTTCGGTATCGGCTGGGCAGTGCTGATCATCATCCAGCTGCTTCAGCGGGGACTGACTCCTGTTACCACCCGCAAGGCCTTTATCATCGGCTTGTACTGGCACTTCCTGGACGTGGTGTGGATCTTTATCTATACCTTCGTCTACCTGAAAGGAATGGTGATGTAAATGCATAAGAAAGCCGGCTTTCCCACCGCACAAGTCCTGGGGTTTCTCGGTTCTCTTCTGATGACCTTCCTGGCAGGGGCAATTGCCCTCCGCACATCATTGAGCTTTTCGGCCATTATGTGGATCATCGGGTCATTGGCTGTTCTCCAGGCCGGCCTTCAGCTGTTTATGTTCATGCACGTGAATGAAGGCGATGACCGGAAGATGCAGCTGCTCAATATTGCGTATATGGTTTTCCTGGTTGTGGTCATTGTTGTGGGTACGGTCTGGATTATGTCCGGCTTGCATCAAACCCACTGATGTTGGAATGTTGGATATGCGGCTCCCTTCTCGAAAGAGGCGGGGGCCGTTTTTTATATGCTCGTAGTAAAGAGTGCCATTGTGAGACAAGAGTTTTTATTATATGATAAGAAGTTGATGGACGGGCTCCAAACTGTCTAACAACATTACATGCAAAAGAAATGCGAGGGACCCCATGTATCCAAAAGAGCTTTCCTACACCATGCCCCCCGAGTGGGCTGAACATAGCGGCACATTTATCTCCTGGCCTGTCCGGGACTCCATGGTATACCCCGAGGATTACGAAGACGTATGCCTTGGTTATGAACAAATTATCCGCGCCATCGCCGAATTTGAACCGGTAACCGTGGTGGTGAACCCGGAGGATGAGGCCCTGGTGCGCTCCAGACTGGCGGGAGTGCGGGCGGAATGTCTGCCCGTTGCCCATAATGACGCCTGGCTCCGCGACAACGGCCCCACCTTCCTTACGGATAAGGCCGGGAATTTGGGCGCAGTCAACTGGGGCTTCAATGCCTGGGGCGGCAAATACGAGCCTTGGGATCTGGATGACGCAGTAGCTCCGGCCATTATCGCCCATACCGGAGTCCGGTGGTTCGACGCCCCTATCGTGATGGAGGGCGGCTCCATCCATACAGACGGGGAAGGCACCATCCTTACAACCGAGGAGTGCCTGCTGAATCCCAACCGCAACCCGGGCCTGACCCGGGAACAGATTGAGGAAGAGTTGAAGCGCCATACCGGCACCGAAAAGGTGATCTGGCTTAAACGCGGCTTAAGCGGCGACGAAACCGACGGTCATGTTGACAATATTGCCTGCTTCGCGGCTCCCGGCAAAATCATTCTCCAAGTGTCCGGCGAACCGGGAGACGAGAATACGGACATTACCCGGGAGAATCTCGGGATTCTCTCCGCCGGGGTAGATGCCAAGGGCCGCAAGCTGGAGGTTATCCGGATTCAGCAGCCTCCGTACAGGGAGTACAATGGGAAACGTCTGACCCTGAGCTATCTGAATTTCTATTTTGTCAACGGCGGCATTATTCTGCCTGTATTCGGCGGAGATGCAGCGGAGACGGACCGCCTGGCGGAAGAGACGCTGGCGCGCACCTTCCCCGGACGGCGCATCCGCACTGTAGACGGCATGGCGATTATTAAGGAGGGTGGAAACGTGCACTGCACCACCCAGCAGATGCCTGCGCCGAAGTAAACATACGTTGTATTCAGGAGGGACAATCATGAGAAAAGTTACCGTAGCAGCTACCCAAATGAGCTGTACGACCGATATTGAAGAGAACATCCGCCGGGCGGATAAGCTGGTCCGGGAGGCTGCGGCCAAAGGGGCACAGATTATCCTGCTCCAGGAGTTGTTTGAGACCCCGTATTTTTGCCAGAAGGAAAAGTCCGATTATTACGTTTATGCCAGGGAGCTGGAGGAAAACAAAGCGGTGGCCCACTTCCGGGAAGTGGCCCGTGAGCTGCAGGTTGTGCTGCCCATCAGCTTCTATGAGAAGAAAAACTATGCCCGGTACAATTCCCTTGCCGTTATTGATGCCGACGGCTCTGTGCTGGGCCTATACCGCAAAAGCCATATCCCCGACGGTCCAGGCTACGAGGAGAAGTTCTACTTTAACCCGGGGGATACCGGCTTTAAGGTCTGGAAAACCCGCTATGCCAAAATCGGCGTCGGCGTCTGCTGGGACCAATGGTATCCTGAGGCGGCCCGCTGCATGGCACTTATGGGAGCGGAGCTTCTGTTTTACCCCACGGCCATCGGATCGGAGCCCCAGGACGGCAGCATCGATTCCCGCGACCACTGGCAAATGTGCATGATGGGGCATGCAGCCTGCAATTTGATGCCCGTCATCGCCTCCAACCGGATTGGCCTGGAATCTGACTGCGACTCCAGCATCACCTTCTATGGCTCCTCCTTCATTGCCGGACCCACCGGCCAGAAGATTGCAGAAGCCGGGAGGGAGGAGGAGGCCGTCCTCACCGCGGAGTTTGAGCTGGATCAATTGGAAACCCAACGGATTGAATGGGGGATATTCCGGGACCGCCGTCCGGACCTGTACCGTGCAATCGCTACGTATGACGGCAGTACCCCTATTGGCTGACACTGTAGAAAATCTCCAAATTTGGGATGGCATATGCCAGCCCGTTTGGGGATTTTTTCATTTGTCGATGACGAAACGGAATGTCACATGCTATAATAAATCCGAATATCCTGTTGAAATATGTTGATAAGACGGATAGATTTGGAATTCATTTGCAAATAATTCGACATAACGGAAGCGTCAGGAACAGTTTTTTAACAGCGGGCCTAAAAAGAGAAACGTAAAACAGATGCGGCTGCTCAGGAGAGGGTTTTTTCATGCCAGGATTCCGCCAACCATACTTGCGAAGATTGATGCTGCTTTTCCTGATTTTGGCCGCCGCCGCCGGGTTAGCTCCACTAACTGCCCGCGGT
>JAEWAA010000650.1 GCA_023391955.1 Bacillota bacterium
ATATAAAAGCGAGGGTTTCCAGATAAGGGTTCGCCAGGAGACGGTCCACCTCGTGATTCATCATCCCTTCCTCCTAATTGAAAAGCATAGGCATAACACCGGAAGAGACCGGGGACGTGAGGTCCCCAGTCTCTTTCGTGTGTATGATTGGTTATTGCTGTTCCTTCTTAGCGGCAAGCTGTGCCTTCATGGCTGCCAGCTCATCGTCTACGCCGCTGCCGGCTCCAAGAGAATCCAGCTCGTCATCCAGCGACTTGTTGGAGCCGCGAAGCTCGCTGCTTGCTTTAGCCTCGGCTTCCATCTGGAGCACCTTCTCGCTCATCCGGTCGAAGCCCTTAGCCGCATTGTCGGAGCCGAAGCCGGACATAGCCTGGTTGATTTGCTTCTGGGCCTTGGCCGCTTCCGCACGGGCAATCAAGAGATCCTTCTTGTTCTTCAGCTTGTTGTACTCGTCCTTCATCTCCGCCAATTGGGAACGAAGCTGGTCGGCATTGGTCTTAGCAGTGGTATATTGAATCTTCAGCTCGTCGAAACGGTTCTGATGCTCCTTCTTGTCCTCCAGCGCGCGGCGGGCCAGATCCTCGTTGCCTTGCTCCAAGGCTTTCATCGCCTGCTCGGTACGCTTCTGAACCATATCCTCGGCTTCATCAACCTGCTGCTTAAATTTCATCTCGATGGCGATTTGCTTGGCTACGCCGGATTCGGCTTCTTGAATATCCTCTTCCATATCCCGCAGGAACTGGTTCAGCATTTTCACCGGGTCCTCAGCTTTGTCCAGCAGATCATTGATGGATGCCATCGTCAAGTCGCGCAATCTTTTAAAAACTCCCATTGTTAAATTCCTCCCGTTTATTAGTGGTGATGATGTATTGGTCAAGTGATTGTCTTTATACCTGATTCATACGAGGGATCAAGGGAGGAGGTTTCATCTGCTCCAAAAAAAATTTATTGCAGCTCCACCACTGTTACACCTGCGCCGCCTTCACCGTAGTTGCCCAACCGGTAGCTCTTCACATGTTTGTGGCGTCGGAGGTAGTCGGATATCCCCGTACGCAGGACACCGGTGCCCTTGCCGTGGATGATGTAAACCTGACCCAGATTGGACAGGAAGCTCTCGTCTAAGAAACGGTCCACCTCCATCAGGGATTCCTCCAGGTTCTGTCCGCGCAGGTCCAGCTCCATCCGCACATTGTCATCCCGGGTGCGCTTCACGCCGGGTGCCACACGCTGGGCAGGGGCCTTGGCTTCCGGTTTGGAGGCGACCAGCTGCAGATCCTTGCGGGCCACCTTCATCTTCATAATGCCCAGCTGCACCATCGCTTCGCTTGCGCCCGCCCATTCCACCAGATGGCCCTTCTGGTTCAGACTGGTGACCAGCACCTCGTCGCCCGGTTCGATGACCTCGGCTTTTTTGGGGCTGGAGGCGGTTTTCTTCAGCTTGTCGGTGAGTTGGGGAGTGGCCAGATCCATCCGGCGCCGCGCCTCGATCAGCTTATGCTCCTTGATGGAGCCGCGCTCCTCCAAGGCCATACGGCGCAGATCGGCAATAACCTCCTCCGCTTCCTTCCGGGCCTTGGCTACCGCTTGTGCGGCGTCCTGCTCGGCCTTCAACAGCAGCTTCTCCCGCTGTTCGTCGAATTTCCGGCGTTCCTCCTCCAGCTTCCGCTTGGTGGCTTCCACCTCGCGGCGGAGCTCCTCGGCGGTATTGCGCTCGGCTTCCGCCGAGAGGCGGTTCTCCTCCAGAGTGGCGATCATGGACTCCACCCGCTGGTCCTCCTCGCCCACCTGCTGGCGGGCATGCTCGATAATCCGCCGGGACAGGCCCAGCCGTTCGGCAATGGCGAAGGCGTTGGAGCGCCCCGGCACCCCTACCAGCAGCCGATAAGTAGGCGAGAGAGTTTGAATATCGAATTCCATACTGGCGTTGATGACACCCTTGCGGTCGTAGGCATACGCCTTCAGTTCACTGTAGTGGGTAGTGGCCACCATGCGGCAGCCCATCTCATGAATATGCTCCAGAATGGAGATAGCCAGCGCAGAACCCTCCGCAGGGTCCGTACCGGCACCCAGCTCGTCGAAGAGAACGAGGCTTTTGGGCGTCATGTTCCGGAGGATGCTGATGATATTGGTCATATGGCTGGAAAAGGTGGACAGATTCTGCTCGATGCTCTGCTCATCCCCGATATCCGCGTAGATGGCGTCGAACACACACAGCTGGCTGCCGTCCTCCGCCGGCACGAACAGCCCGGACATGGCCATCAGGCTCAGCAGGCCGATGGTTTTCAGCGTAACGGTTTTACCGCCGGTATTGGGACCGGTAATGATAATGGTGGAATATTTATTGCCCAGCTCCACGTCCAGCGGCACAACCACGTCCCGGGACAGAAGGGGATGGCGGCCTTTTTTAATTTTGAGGAAGCCGCGGTCATTCATCATCGGGAGGGTGGCTTTCATTTCACGGGCGGTGGAGGCCTTGGCAAAAATAAAGTCCAGCTCTGCCAGCAGCTCCAGATTGCCGTTCAGCTGGTCGGAGAATTCGGCGACCAGGGCGGACAGCATCCGGAGAACCTTCTCCACCTCGGCCTCTTCCTTCAGCTTCAGCTCCCGCAAACGGTTATTCATCTGGACAACGGACTCGGGTTCAATAAACAGCGTCGCCCCCGAAGCGGACTGGTCATGGATCAATCCGCCGAAATGTCCCCGGTACTCCTGCTTCACCGGAATGACATACCGGTCATTGCGGATGGTGACCAGGGAGTCCTGCAGCATTTTGGCGATGGACGGGGTCCGTACCATCTGCTCCAGCTTCTCCCGGACCTTGCCCTCTCCCGCACGCAGCTCGGACCGCACCTTGCCCAGCTCCGGGCTGGCTTGGTCCAGCACATGGGCATTTTCGTCGATACAGTTCCTGATCTTGTCCTCCAGCGCCTTATTCTCCTGAAGCAGCTCCGCCAGCTCTGCCAAAAGCGGTACAGGGCTTTCCTCATGGATATCCAAGAGGAATCTGCGCAAACGCCGTCCGCCCAGAAGTGTGCCGCCGATATCATTCAGCTCCACCGGATTGAGCATACCTCCGATTCTCGCCCGGTGCTGGGGCTGACGCACATCGCGGATGCCGCCGAAGGGAGCGCCGCCCTTGAGACGGTCCACCTTGAAGGCCTCATCGGTGGCCTGAAGCCGCTTCTTGCACTCGTGCAGCTCCGCGGCAGGTCCAAGGGCCTCCGCCAATTCCTTGCCCAGGCTGGTGGAGGCATGTCTGATAACAATTTGAATGACTTTTGTATATTCCAGTGTCTGCAGTATTTTCAAGTTCACAGGTGTACCCTCTTCCTTACTTCTTGATCGTTCTTGATCGTTCTTTATCATTGTTTATCCCCCCTATTATATCCAATGCACCGGCCAGACGCTATCGGAGAGAATTGTTTTAGCCATAGTCAGCACAGCAAGGGCGGCATCCGGTGAGAATATCTGGCTGTGATAAACCCGTTGCACCGCGGGCAACCTAACCATACCCGAACAGGGAGCAAGCACAAGAAAGACCAAAAGGAGGAATCACCCATGCACTTTTTGTCTACCGTTGTCCGGTTCATTGTAGCCGCGCTGGTGTTGATTGTAACCAGTTGGCTTGTGCCCGGCTTTAGTGTCGGCGGCTTTTGGAGCGCCTTGTTTTTGGCGGTGGTCATTGCGGTGGTGGCTTGGATTATTGAAGGCATCTTCGGGCGCAAGATCAACCCGTTCGGCCGGGGCATCGTCGGTTTTCTGACCAGCGCACTGGTGATCTGGTTCAGCCAGTTTATTGTCAACAATGTAGACGTCAGTATTATCGGCGCCATCCTGGCCGCATTGGTCATTGGGATCATCGACCTGTTTGTTCCGGTCAGCACCCCCTTCGACGCAACCGGCAAGGATAAGGAACGTGTGAAATAATCAGGCTCTACCCAAGATGGGCGGCATACAGGCAAAAGCAGGCTGTAGCGGGACTTCGGTTCCTGCTGCGGCCTGCTGCTGTATGGTGCGGCCTGCCGCCGCTTTGCCTCCTGTTCACAACTTCTTCACGCGGAAAAAATGCTTTTCCCCGGAGATTCAAGTATCATATGTATTGCAGACTGAACCTAATACCTAATACTTGCCGGGAGGGCTAGCATGAAAAAGTTGTGGATTTGTACAGGCCTTATCGCCCTTATATTGGGATTGTCCGCCTGCGGCACCAAAACGGGTGAACCCGCAGCCTCGGCTTCCCCGGGCGCAAAGGATGCGGCCAACGCCCAGAAGGTCACCGTTATCG
>JAEWAA010000230.1 GCA_023391955.1 Bacillota bacterium
CCCACCTCCAGTTCCGGGTCCAGCGCCCCCGCCACTCCGGTGAACAGAACAGCTTCCGCTGCATAGGCAGTCACCAGCAGCTGCGCCGTCACCGCCGCGTTCACCTTGCCTACCCCGGATTTGCAAACCACTACCTGCCGCCCGGCCAAGCTCCCTTTTTGAAACGCAATCCCCGACAGCCGGATGTCCTCCCGGTCCACCAGCTTCGCGGCAAGCAGCCGGACCTCCTCCTCCATAGCTCCGATAATCCCGATAACCCCGTATGCGCTCTCTCCCGGATTTCCCATAACCACAGCCGCTCCCTTCATCCTCTTCAACTCTCCGTTCCTCCCCGAAAACCGGCACATACAAGAACAGCTCCCCAAGAAGGGAGCTGCGGTTCGAATCCGGGTTATATCCGGCCTATTATACTTCAGCAACAGATTGGCGCTGAATGACCTCGTGCATCAGGGTAACCTTACCCTTTTCCACATTTTCCTTGTTCATCAGCTTCGTCAACAGACGCATGGACACGGCACCGATGTCATACATAGGCTGGGCTACAGTGGTCAGCAGCGGGCGGACCATAGAGGCCATCCGGCTGTTATCCACACTGATTACGGAGATATCGCCGGGAATGGCAAGTCCCGCATCCTGGGCGGCGTGAATGGCGCCGATCGCCATTTCGTCGGTAGCCGAGAAAATAGCGGTTGGACGCTCAGGCAGCTCCAGGAAATATTTCATCGCTTCAATACCGGATTCATACCGGTGGTTGCCGATCCGTACCAAGGATTCATCAAATGCCACCCCCGCTTCTTCCAGGGCGTTCTTGTATCCGTTGTACCGGGAGAAGCCGTTGTTGGGGTCCTGCAGGTTGCCGCTGATCATGCCGATACGGCGGTGGCCTTTGTCGATAAGCAGCTTCACAGCATCATGTGCGGCCTGCTGGTGGTCGATATCCACGGCAGCCATGGTATTGCCCTCCACATTCGTACCGCACAGCACGATAGGCACTGTGGCCGTCTGGAAGGCTTGCATATGCTCGTCCGTTACAACGCCGCCCATAAACAAAAGACCGTCCACCTGCTTCTCCAGCAGGGTGTTGATGACGCGGATCTCCTTTTCCTTGCGTTTGTCCGCGTTACAAAGGATGATATTGTAATGGTACATATTGGCAATGTCTTCTATGCCCCGTGCCACCTCGGCAAAGATGGCGTTGGAGATATCGGGAATGACAACGCCCACGGTGGTGGTCTTCTTGCTGGCCAAACCCCGCGCAACGGCATTGGGGCGGTAACCCAGCCGCTCAATGGCTTCGAATACCTTTTTTCTGGTTTGGGGCTTCACATTCGGATTATTGTTGACAACCCGGGATACGGTAGCCATCGATACGCCGGCTTCTCTGGCAACATCGTAAATAGTTACTGTCACGTTATCTCTCTCCAATATATAGACGTATTTTCATTCCCGTATAATAACGATATGATACGACAAAATAATTCGCCTTGCAACGGAAACCTTCCCGTTTGCAAGAGATTCCCACTTCCCGCCTTGACGAAATCAATCCAGCCGCGAAGCCTGCTCCTTCAAGGCCGCTGCGGTAATTCGCCCATGGGAGGTCGTCCAGACGGACGCGCCGTTCTTCAACAGCAGAACCTGCGGCGATTCATGCTTCACACCGGTATCCTCCGCCACCGCATTGGATACGGTCCGGTTCTCCACTACCAGAACACGGGCATAACGAACGCCCGGCAGCGCTTCCACATGCACATGCTTCAGAAACTCGTCATGGGCTCCGGCGCTGATGGGACAGCGGGTGCTGTGCTTTATAAGCATAACCGGCGTATTCTCCGACTCCGCCAGCAGCCGCTTCCATTCCTCAACCTTCGTCAATTCCTGCACATCGGCCAATTACGCTCACCTGCCTGCAAATGATTTCCTTTCAATCAATAGTATCAAAAATAAAGAAAAAAAGCCAACCTTATTGTAGGCGGCTTCACTGGAACAATTTGGTCCTGGCCAAAGGCCGGGTCAATAATGGCAGCCTCAGCATCGGCAAGGCCGATCGGAGGTTTTTTTGTACTTGTTTTTCTCCCTTTCTGCGGTTCCGGTTCTTCCTTTTTGATTCTTCGATTTCGGTTCTGCAGCTCGTGACACTACTGTTCGGATTGCGCATTGCTTATGGATGTTGTACAGCCCGCCTTGCCCTCACCGGTCAAAGCTTCATTTCGTAAGTACTCATAGCATAGCGGGTAATCTGGGACAGACGCTCGGTCACATCCTTCTTCCATGCATCATCCTGCAGGGATCTGGCCAGCAGCAGCATATCCAACAGCTCATTGATCCGTTCCTCCAGTATAACGCCCACGGATTCATGGCGGTGCTCCTTATCGGTCACCGTCACCATCAGATGGGAAATTTCGCTTATTTCCTCAAAGCGTATATACTGTTTTTCGGGTTTGTTGCCCAATTGGCTTATCAGCTTCGTCATATCCGGCTTGACGGCGGCGAATACCTCGCTGCGGCTGCAGGATTCGCATGTCAGCACCGGCACATGGGCAATCTCTACCTTGCCCTGGTAGATGACACTTCGCAGACAGATGTTCATTGTCTGACCGCACTTACATTCCTTTTGCAAAACAACCAGCTCCTTCATCCAACAAAAGAGAAGGCAGCAGCGACACATGCCTCCACTCTTTTGTAATTCGACCAGGGAGCCGGTTTTCCTCCCAAAAAGGAGCTAGTATTTATTGGCACAAGAGCCATTCTTCATACAGGCCGACTGCATTACTCCTTCATCCGGTGGGGCAGACGGGCGTATTGCCGGGCGATGAAAGGAATATAAAGCACCAGCATGGCCAGGGCTCCGCCGATGGCATCATTGCGCAGATCATGCCAGTCTGACGAGCGGCCGCTGACGAATAATTGATGGAATTCATCCGTCAGCCCGTAGGCCGTACACAGCAGCACCACCAAAAGCCGCTGCCGCACAGTTGGTTTGGGACCGGCAATGGCCCACACGAAGGTTAAGCCCAAGATAAAATAAGCGACAAAGTGCCCCCAATCGAAGCTTTCCATGGCAGGAAACAGCTTGTGGAAGAAGGGCATCAAGGAACCCAGCTCATCTCCGGTGCGCGAGGAAAAATAAAAGATGGCTCCCATCACCAGCACGGGAGGAAGCCATCGGACCAGATGCTTCCTCATATCCGGACGGCACCTGCCAACGCATCCACGAAGGCCTTGGAGAAGGCGGGCAGATCCGGCGGACGGCGTCCGGAGATAATGTTCCGGTCAATAACCACTTCTTCGTCGATCCAGGTAGCGCCGGCATTCTCCAGATCATCCTTGATGCCCGGCGTGGAGGTCATGGTGTAGCCCTTCACAATGCCCGCCGAAATCAGCACCCAGCCCGCGTGACAGATCTGGGCAATAGGCTTGCCGGCCTCGTGGAACTCCCGGGTCAGGCGGAGCACATGGGGGTAACGGCGGAGCTTGTCCGGAGCCCAGCCTCCGGGAACATACAGCCCGTCATAATCCGCCGAGGATACGTCGTCGAATGCCACGTCAGAGGTGATGGGAACCCCGTATTTGCCGTGCAGCACCTTGCCCGCTTCCGTCGCGGCAATCACCACCTGCGCACCGGATTCCCGCAGGCGCAGCACGGGATACCACATTTCCAGATCCTCGAATTCCTCTTCCGTAAAAGCCAGTATTTTTTTGCCCATAAGCTCCATACGTTTCGTCCTCCTTATAATTGGAAATAAGTCTGCGGCTTGGACCGTGTTATGTCAGACGTTGACCCTCAAACCGGCTCTGCCGGTTTCGAGGCTTCGATAACACATCCGGCCTGTGGCTTGGACCGTGTTATCGAAGGGCGGCTCTTAACCTTTCCTTAATCTCACTTGACCTGCGCAGCCGCAGCGCCTCCTCCAGAAAGCTTCTGCCTGTTTGGGCATCGCTCTGCAGCACCTGCTCCTTCACCGGCAGCAGGCATTGGACGGACATGCTCAGCTCGTGGATGCCCAGCCCCAGCCACAGCGGGATGGCCTCCGGATCACCGGCCAGCTCCCCGCAGACACTGACGGGAATCCCGCTGGCCTTGGCGGCGTCCGCCACCTGCTTGAGCAGCCGCAGCACCGCCGGGTGATACGGATCATACAGGCTGGACACGGTTTCGTTCATCCGGTCCACAGCCAGGGCATACTGGATCAGGTCATTGGTTCCAATGCTGAAGAACTGCACCTCCTCCGCCAGCAGGTCCGCCACTACCACGGCAGCAGGCACCTCAATCATGATGCCCACCGGAGTGTTATCCTTAAAGGGTTTGCCTTCCTCCGTCAGCTCCTGCTTGGCCTGCTCCAAAATCTCGTTGGCCTGCCGCACCTCATCCACAGAAGAGATCATCGGGTACATGATCCGGATGTTGCCGTGCAGGGATGCCCGGAGAATCGCCTTCAGCTGGGTCTTGAACAGCTCCCGGCAATCCAGCAGGATACGGATGGCCCGATAACCCAGCGCCGGATTATCCTCCTGGGGCAGATTCATGAAGCTTACGCTTTTGTCGCCGCCGATATCCAGGGTCCGGATCACCAGCGGCCGCTCTCCCAGCTTCACGGCAGCCTCCCGGTAAACCTCATACTGCTCATCCTCCAAGGGCAAGGATACCCGGTCCATATACAGGAATTCCGTCCGGAACAGCCCTACGCCCTTGGCGCCGTACTTCAAGGCCATATCCAGCTCCTTAGCCGAGCTGATATTCACCTTCAGCTCCATCTTGACGCTGTCCTTGGTGACGGTAGGCACATGGGCGATTTGCTTCAGGCGCTCCAGATTGGCCGCGGCGCGGCTCCGTTTCTCCTCATAGACCGCAATGACATCCTGCGGCGGATTCACAATGACGCTGCCCTCATCCCCGTCGATTACGAGAATATCACCGGTCTGGATAGCCGCGGGAAGCCGGTTCTCCATCCCCATCACAAAGGGTATGCCCATGGCCCGCAGCATAATGGCCGCATGCGAGGTGGTGCCCCCCAGCATGGTGACCACTCCCAGCACCTGAGCGGAATCCAGACGGGCCAGGTGGGACGGGCTCAGCTCCTTGGCCACCAGAATATATGGCGTATCCGCCGGCGGATCGGCTTCCTCCCAGTCTCCCAGAAGATGCTTCAACAGACGGTTGCCCACATCCTTGATATCCGCGGCCCGTTCCTTCATGTAATCATCGTCCAGAAGATCGAACATGCTGACGAATTTGTCGATGGTTTCCTTCACCGCCACTTCCGCCGCCTTGTAATGGCGCTGCATGAGCCCCTGGATTTCGTTCATAAAAATGGGATCCTCCAAAATGGCCAGATGGGCGTTGAAGATATTGGACTCTTCTTCGCCGATCAGATCGGAGATATCCTGCTTAATATTTTCAATTTCGCTTTTGGAGCAGCGGATTCCTTCATACAGCTTCTCGAACTCTACTGCCAAATCCGCTACATCCACCAGCTTGTCCGGCAATTCCAGCTCCAGTGAGGGCAGCACAAACGCTCTTCCGATGGCAAACCCCGATGCTCCGCCGAATCCCCTAACCATTGGTCTCGCCCCCCGCTGCACGTATTTCATCCTTCAGAATAACCGACATGACAGATGCCTGCCCCTTGCGAACGGACTTAAACGGGGCGAAGCTCCAGGATTTAATCCGGTCGGAATTGGTAATCAGCATAGGCGTCGCCAGGGATTTGGCATTTTGCTTCACCTTGTTCAGGTTAAACTTCAGAAGCAGCTCCCCTGCCTCCACCCGGTCCCCCTGCTTCACCATACAGGTGAAATACTTCCCATTCAGGTGGGAGGTGTCGATGCCCACATGCAGAAGGACCTCCAGACCGTCGTCGGTGGTGATGCCCAACGCGTGAAGCGACGGGTAAATCAAGGTTACGGTTCCGTTCACCGGGGCTACCAGCTCACCCTTTTCCGGAAGAAAAGCTACACCGTTGCCGACGATTTTTTGGGAGAAAATCTGGTCCGGCACATCCTCCAAGGGGATCATCCGTCCCAGCATCGGGGAGTTGAACAGCACCTGATGAAGGTCCTTTTTGGTAATCCGCACAATTTCCTCCCGGATCAGCTCCGAGAAGGTGCCGAATACCACCTGGACATTGCCGGCTCCAAGCCGGATAATACCGGCTGCGCCCAGATTCTTGAGGGTGGCGATATCCATCAGCTTATCGTTAACC
>JAEWAA010000080.1 GCA_023391955.1 Bacillota bacterium
GCTGTAGGTTGAAATGTGGTACCAATTGATTCCTTCCGGAGAAATCCATTTTTCAAACGACAGGGCCTCCTGATTACTAAACGTACCTGCCCCATGACACACTTCACCTGTTAGCGGAAAATAGTAGCTCTTGGTTGCAGGAGTCAATTGGACGATTTCTTGTGCTCCCGTAATGCCCTGAGGCCTTTCAAGCGGCGCCCGATCCAGGTTGACCACTTTCCAACCGGACGGAGTTTGGATTCTCGCCCAACCTTCGTTGATTTTATCCGCGGTATAGGTTCCCGGCTGGAGCCAGTTCTGCAGACTAAGGCTGGAATCCCCATCAATGTCAAAATAGCGCGTAGCGGTCCGCAGTGTAATCTGTTCATTCGGCAGGCTGAACTGGGTGAGCGGCCTTTGTACCCATTTGAAGGATCCGTCTTCTTGTCGAAGCTTGAACCATGTGTAATGCTCCGTCTTGATCATATAGCTAGAGATTGCCTCCACTTGAACCACGCCTGGCCCCGCCTTCGTTCCCTCTCCCGCACCTTCACGAGGGTAATCATAAAGCAGCTCGTTCCCTGTCAGCTTTATGATCCTGTCGCTTGGAATCTCATACTGCTGCATATCCTCCAGAATAAAAGGATCCACGATCCACTTCTGGCCTTCTTCAGTCGTAATGCGATACCAGGTTGGCGCTTCGAGAAATGCCCTTCCTGTGCGGGCTCCACTGTATAAATACCAATACTTTGCGGTCACATGGACCTTCTGGGGCAAAAGGGTTTCCGTAGGCAGAGCATCCTTCCGGTAAATACCAACATTCGGATCATTATATAATGGCATTTTTTCTATTATGGTTATATCCCGTTCGACTTCTTGAAAGGTTCCTGCTGTAATTCGGTCATCGTCCTCGATCCATTTGTCCCCCAGCCATGTTTTTACAAGAACGTAGTCCTTGCCCCCTGCCCTCGCTAGACAATCGCCGTTGTCCCCACAGGCAGTAGTCAGCGTCTGCATGCCCGCAATCGAGCCAACCACGGACTCCGGATTGTTGTAATCCTCCAAGAGCTTCGTCTCTGTGAGAACAACCAATGTATGATTAGCCATGGCATCGATTTTTGCTGCTGCTTTATTGCCAACTACATTCAGACTGCCCAACAATACAAGCATAGCGATGATACACTTACCAGCTATTTTCATGATTTCCCCTCCGGCTAGGTGCGGTTACAATTACCACCATGATTTTGTAGACGCAATCACTAATTGGAAAGTTTCGGAATTCTATTTATCTTCAATAGAAATCCAACAAAAAAACCGCCGAACTGAGCAATATCAGTCAACGGTTTTTGTCATGATCCAATCCTTCAAATCAACGATACGTTTTGGGCTAGGTTCAGAATCTGTTCCCGAAATGATCAATGGAACCAGCGAATCCAACTCATGCAGTGAACCATGGGCACCGCCGCCAACATGGGTAGGCGAGCTTTCACCAACCAATTCATATCCGGGCTGCACCGTAACCACCACATATCTTCCTTCATGGGAATGGAGACCCCCATATAATCTCGCAAGCGCATCGGGGTATCTTCCATATTGGATCCGGTTATCCGTTACGGTTAGATCCAGAACCTCATGATCTCCCGATAAGGTCCACGTTTGCCCAAACTCATCCGAGTATTGTCCGCCAGGAGCATAGGAGAGCGTTTTTTCATCATTCCCCTGCATCACCCGGACATTCTCTCCGTCGTTCATGGAGATGATGTCGAGCCTTTTTTCACTTTTCAATTGCTTCATGACCTCGGTTAACTCAACCTTGTCATCAACGGCGTACACATAAGCCATCCGTTCGTTCGCGGCAATCACTATTTGGTCCTCAGCACTTATCGGCTGGTTTAACGGGGCAATGCGATACTTCAGAAGCGGCCTTAAATCAATAACGGATTCCTGACGGTTATCGTAGACATAGCTTTGTCCGCTATCCCCCATGACCACCCATATAACATTCTTAAGCGCTTGCTCCCAGGTTCCGTAGGCACTGAATATATTCTGTAACGCGTGATCCGCATTTTCTATGCCGCGAAGCTCATCAGGGCCTTTTCGATGAACGAAATTATCATTGGACGGAAAATAAAGCAGGGTAAATGGCGGAAGCTGATTCTGCTTGATCAGATAAACCATCTCTTGCGCCGAAAAGTCATCATTCATTCCGAACTTCTTCCAAGGACGGGTGTTGGGATTATGAGCAGGATCCTGCTGCGCCAGCGTTGCATAGGATAACCATTTGGGTCCGGTGACTTTGGTTTGCTCCGGTAAACCGCTGCTTTTGGCTATCCATGGCGGAAGGCGTAAGGTATGTTCCGTGTTTCCCCGGAAAATAACCCCATTAATCGATGCGGATTCCTTTCCCTTATCGGCTAATTCTTCATGAATGGTTTTCGTTTGTTTATTCAAATGAACCTGGTTTAGCTGATAAATCGCATCGATGAATACCTGGGGCTGGTCAATCTTCAACGCTTCCTTAGCGCCATTCCCATAAAAAATCATCCGCTTCTCGGTACTATCGAACCAAACAAGACCCGGCACATGATGCTTGTCCGCATATCCCCCTGTCAATAAGGTACTGTCGATTGTCACGGACATGGTGGGAAAGGAGCTGATCATCTTCGGATCATACTTCCCATTCTGGATCAAATAGTGCAATGCAGGAGCCTTGCCTTCTTCGATCGTTTCACGTAAAGGCTTGTCCATTAACGAATCAATGACCAGCAGCACGACGGGTTTGCCCGTTTGCTGGGCAGGCTCAGACTGGATGCTCAGTTGATTTATTTCTTTGCCGGAATCGGCCTTACAGCCGGTCAGCAGCACACATACACTCATCATGGTGGTCAGGGCCATTTTATATTTTACTAACACCGGAACCCCCCATCCTTCAAAAGGATTATTTTCCAGGTTAATGTTACTTGTTAGGGGTGAAATTATGCGGTTTTATTACCGCCTTATGCTTCTAGTGGTGGGACGACCAAGGGCGTGTTCCTTGCCTATCGGGCCCATGGAAAATCTCGCAAAAAAGGATTGAAGTGGGCCACCCGCATCAAACGTGTTTGGCATGGCCATTACCCAAGCACCTTCAAGCAGATGTAGGAAGAACAGTATCCCGTCAAGGAATAAGGGACGCCGTTTTAGGCCTGCAAATTCTTGGCTGATATTTTTACTCAACATCAAACTCTGATACCATTTTCTTATACATCCTGCCGTCGTCTGCACCATGGAGTGGCTGCCATACTTGTGAGAAGAATGGTTCACGTTTTGCACGTTCTTTGTAATTCCAGCTTTCTCGTTCACAGGTCGGGCAAAAATGCCCTCCTTCCAGCACTAGCTTTGGACTGGCGGCAAAAGTATGACCAAATGCACATTTGAAGTCAAGTTTGCTTTTCCAATCACCCGTTACCATAACTGTTGAGAGGCACTCTCCACCCCGGAATTTCGCGGCTCCCTTTAAATCCTCCAGATCTAATTCATAAGCCGGTTTGTCTTCATCGTAACCGTGATCGAGCTTGACTACAGTTTTCCATTCGGAAAATTTCTTCATCATCGATAGCTTTGCTGGAATGGCTTTATAGTTTGCCTCACTTCCCCAATAGGCATCTATTTTCTCCATATCCTGCTTCTCAGTGAAATGCAACGTTCCGCGCTCTTTGACTGCTTGCTTTTTTAGTGTTTTCTTAATCATCGCTCCCATGAGCTTTTGTCCACCAGGAAATTTCGTAATGACCTTTGCCACGGGAACAAGCATACCCAAGTTTTCCAGATAACTATTGTATAAATATTCCATTGAATCCCGTCGAAAGTGAAAATATTGCTCCAGCTTATCCGAGTCTGAATAGTATTGTCCATGGAAGTTCCGTGTTGCATACCACGTAGGATCAATTACATAATCAAGATTATTAATCCCGAGCTTACCATACAGCTCCTGGTACATCTCAAGTGTGCTGACACGGCAGCTATCTCCCCCGCCAATGTTGTAGATATGCTGCCAGAATTCATTATTCAATGTCCCATCAATATCACAGATGCATAGATTGCGCATTAATCGTCCAGAATCCCGGTCAGATACATATTCGAGCACATTTTCCAAGCAATTATGGAACATGATTGGATCCTGGATTCTGCTCATAGAAGGCCCCATGATTCCAGTTTGACGCAGGCTTACCCAATAGGTTAATCCTGATTCAATCACCAAACGCTCGGCTGCAATTTTTGAAACGGCATAATAGTCATAGACACTTGGCTTAATGGGGTCTCCTACCCTTCCCCAATGGATAGGCGGCATACGATCACCCGTTTCCGCTATTGTGCCGATAAATACCAGACGGGTTAAATCCTCACGCCCACTTTCCTTTATAGCTTCCACAATGTTCTTAACTGAGCCATAATTGACTTGCATGGCCTTTTGCGGCATTTCGTCTGCAGCAGGAGAAACAAAGGCTGCTATATGAAGGATAATATCTGATTGTTTAACGCATTCTTGTACCAATTTTCGGTCAAGCAAATCACCATAAACAACAGTAATGCCAGCCCGTCCTTCATATTCCCGGAGCTTCCTTCGGCTGTTTGCATTATCCAGATCCAAGAGAAGTAACTCGCAATTTGCTAAATCATTCCTCATCAACTTCACCGTTTCACCGCCCATATTACCAGCAGCTCCCGTTATCATGACACATTTTTTCTTCTTTGTATTATTCACTGTCATCCCCACCTAAATCATCAGTTTGTTGACAAATCGATTCGTCTACCCTTAGACTACTGACACAGTGTCTATTTAGCAACCAGCAGTTGATTGTTAAACTGCTTCAATATAGACAAATGAAAACAAAGTGTCGATTGTTCTAAAATGAATATTTGGTGGGGGAGAATGAATATTGAACCAAAGGGAAAAATTAACGAAATTACTATTAAAGCAGAGTCTCATTCGTTTGCTCAATGAAAAAAATATCAGCCAAATTAGTGTGAAGGAATTATGTACTGCTGCTGGAATTAATCGATCTACTTTCTATTTGCACTATGCGAATGCCTATGAACTCCTCGACAATGTGGAGCGAGAAATTATGGATAACACTCGCGATTACTTGGGGAAAATTGAATCGGGTGATAATATTACGTATATTACAGCTTTTTTGGATTACATTAAAAAGAATCATGATTTATTTGCCTTAATGTTATTCAAATCTCATGATCAACCATCATTCGCACAACGTTTGACTAATGAAGTGCTGATGAATATTGAGCATTACGTCCATATCACTGTCCCTGAATCCATGAAACGCTATACGTATGCCTATTTAGTCAATGGGAGCTTAGCAATTATACAAGAATGGATTCGAGATGAATTCACGATGTCTAGCAAAGTGCTTGCTCAACTTATCTTCACATTGGCAAATCATTGTTTGATCCCATTTGAATCCAAATAACTCATCCAAACATGTTGAAAAAGGAAACAACCCATTAGACTGTTAGACGATGGAAGCCTGTTTAGCTCCCATCGTCTTTTTCTTTTTTTCTTCTTCACGGGCAATTTCCCTTCAGCCTCAACAACGCCGGAGAGTATTACGTACTTTCTTGGAGCCGAGGGGCATCGGTACCTAGAAAGTACGGAATAATTAAAATGTATTTTCTTGAAGTATTAAACAACAATTCTAAAAATTCCGCCGCGCGCATGAATCCATGCTTTGTCCAATTGCGAGGCCGCGGAGAGATCCTGGCTGTTACGCCTTCGCCGTTAGGAATCTCACTATGACCGACTCAAAGATTATTCCGCCGTCCAGCCCGTTCCTGCACACCTCTCCATCCAGTATGAGATTGTCATCCGCCTGGCTTTGGTCAAGACACCCCATACCGCATAAGTATCTTGTGCATCTTGAAGTTGTTAACTGTCACGATATATAGGATGACATTGTTATCTGTTTACCCCGGCAGCGTTACCTCCACCATTGTACCAAAACCATGCTTGCTGCGGATAACAAAGCTCATCTCTTCCCCATACATAAGCTGCAGCCTCTTGTACGTATTGAACAACCCGACATGGCCCCCGTGATTCTCCTCACAGATCCGCTGCCGAAGGGCGGCAAGCTGCTCCTTGTCCATGCCGATGCCCGTATCCGTAACCGTGATCCGCAGCCGGCCTTGCCACTGAATGATCTTCAGGCGAATGAGCCCATAGTGGCCGGCCTCCTTGATCCCGTGGTACACCGCATTTTCCACAAGGGGCTGAAACAGCAGCTTCATCACCCTCAACTGGATCAAATCATCATCATACTGGAGGATAAAGGAGAATTTATCCTTGTAGCGTATCTTCAGTATATCCACATAATTGCTTGTATGATAGATCTCCTCGCCCAACAGCACCGTCTTGCCCGAATCCGTCAAGGAGTAATGGACAATTTCCGATAGATGGTCCAGCATCCGGCTGACGTCATTTTGCCCGCCGGTCAGATCCATAGACTTCCAGAATATCGTGCGCAGTGTATTGGCCATAAAATGCGGATTAATGGGGGACAGCAGCGCCATCATCTCCAAGGCCTTCAGCCGGTATTTTTATTCGGACAGCTGGATCTTCAGATAGCTCTGCTCCACGAATGACTTGACGATGCCCTGGAGAATGTAGCTGTATTCATCCGTAATCTTGCGGGGCATTTCCGGAATGGGCAGCCCCTTCTCCGCATGGTCCAGAGTTCTCATGACTGTATTCAGGCTTTGCCGGTTCCGCTTGGAAATATAATAGGCCAATGCCGTTCCCAGAAGGAACGAGCCCGCCAGCAGAATCGTGGTGAGATACATCAGCCGGATCGGCAAGCTGTAGTAGTACCGCTTGGGTGTAATGGAAACAAAGCGCAACGGATATTTGGAGGAAGCAACGGCGGTAACAATATTGTCCTTGTCGGCCAATTCGGATTGGTACAGCCTGCTTAACTCCCCGTCAGCCTCCGACAGCTCACCGCCCATGGCAAAATGGGCGGAGCCGGCAATGGGCATATCGTCTTGGCCCAGCAGATAGATGGACTGGTGCGGCAGGTATTGAAGCTCATGAAGCATCTGATCCAGATTGTCATTCTTGATGTTCATGACAATGAAGCCTTCGGTTTTGGTTGATCCGGGGGCATAAAATTTGCGGTAAACGGACAGCAAATGCGTCTGGCTTCGGTCAAAGGCGAAGCGCCGGACCGAACGGGCCTCCATCAGCAGCTCCCGGTCGCCGATGAAATCCAAGGCTTTGAACCACGATGAGTCATAAAAGGAGTCCAGTTCAACCAGCCCTTCGTTGGAGGCCAGGAAATTCCCGTTGTCATTGGCAAAATATAAATAAATGGAATGAATATACGGTTTGCTGTTCGCCGGGGGATTAAGCAGATTCATGAATGTGCTGTATGCCCCCAGATCGCCTTGGTTCACATTGTCGCTGCGCAGAATCGATTTGAGGCTGGAGACCAGGCGGGAGTTGAGATTCAACGTATAATGAAGGGCATCCATTTCATTGAACATCATCTCTACTGTGCTCCGGGTCTGCTCCAGCATCTTGCTGTTGCTGGCATTGATCTGGGTCTTCACATACGCTTGCGTCAGGAACATGGAGAACCCCCCCAGAATAACGAGGGGGATCAGAAGCGGAATCATGAACCGGACCAGATTACGGGCAAAGAATTTTCGTTTCATGGTGGATTCGGCTGCCTTCTTAAACTTCATCCGGAAATTTTCCCTTCCGGTAATCCCGCGGCGTCATGCCGTAGTAGTTTTTGAAGGCTCTGGTGAAGTTGAAGGAATTACTGTAGCCCACCTTTTCGCTGATCTCATAGGTTTTGTATTCAATCCGGTCCAGGTATTGGGCGGCCTTGACCATCCGCACCTTGGTCAGATAGTCTGAAAACCGGATGCCCGTATGCTTCTTGAAAAATTTGCTTAAATAATCCGGGTTCATATGCACCTGCTTGGCCAATTCCTCCAGAGTCACATTTTTGAACTCCTTCTCCACATGCTCCTTGACCCTCCGGATGATCCGTTCGTTGAAATTCAGGCCCTGCTCGGAATCGGGTCTGCCGGAAGCAATCCCGGCATTGCTGTCCAGCTCAAGCTTGATCTTGGTGAAGGCGTGAATCAGTTCATTGTAATTGGTGGATTTCAGAATATACCGTTTCACGCCCGACTCCAGGGCCTTCTGGGCATACTCGAAATCCTTGTAGGCGCTAAAGAAAATGACGTTGATTTTGGAGTAATGGACGCTTACTTCCCTGGCCAGATCGATGCCCGACATAATAGGCATGCGGATATCGCAGAGCAGGACATCCACTTCGTTCTTCTGAATGAATTCATAAGCCTCCTTGCCATTCTCCGCATTGCTCACCACATCGAAGCCGATGGAGCTCCAAGGAAAATATTTGCACAGGCCGTTTCGTATCTCATAATCATCATCGGCAATCAATAATTTATACACCTTGCATGCACCCCCTAATGCAAGAGCCATTCAACCCGTTATCAGTAAGCCTTCAGACGTGTTCAAATTCATGAAGCGCTTACATTTTTGAAAATCCTATGCTCTCTCGCGTCTGCTCTATCTACTTTGGACTATATCGCACTTCAAGGGAAAGTAACATATCTCTGACTGACAGGATACACTCATAAACGGACATTCCACCCTATCAGCATTCATTGTAGCACAACTATTTTTCCGTCAGCCAGGGAAAGATTCCCTGGACACACTCTTCGGAGAAACAAAAGCCGCTGCGTCTCCACAGGGGAGGGCAGCGGCGCGTATTCTATACCCCGGACAAGGGAGCCCGGGTCCGGCAGCGGATCAGCCGCGGCACCGGGCTGAATCCCCCATCAGTTCATCAAATGGAGCAGACGGTAAATTACTGCAGCCGCTTCTGCGCGGGATGCATTGGATTGGGGCAGGAAGAGTCCTTCCCCGTTTCCGTTGATAATGCCGGCCTGCCGCAAAGCCAGCACCGCTTGTGCCGCATAGCCGCTGATATCGTCGTTGTCCCCGAATTCCTGCTTGCCGCTTTCGGCCTGCTTCAGGTTGATCCCCGCTGTTTTCAGTGTATTGTAGACCATAACAATCATATCTTCTCTGCTGACGTTTTCATCAGGTCCGAATAAGCCATCACCCTTGCCGTTGACGATGCCAAGCTCGAATGCCGCCAAGATGGCTCCGCTGTGCCAGGCTCCCTCAGCCACATCCGTAAAGCTTGAGCCCTCCGGTGTCTTGTTATCCAATCCGAAGGTCCGCATCAGCATGGTGATGAATTCCGCCCGTGTCAATGTTTTATCCGGGGCAAAGGCATGCTCACCGACACCGTTGATAATGCCCCGCGCAGCCAGAGTCTCAATGCCGGAAACCGCCCATGACACACCGGCGATATCGTCAAAGCGGACAGTGTCATTATAGATAACCGCATAGGCATTCGCCAGGCTGCCGGAGAAGACCATTTTCCGCTCCTCACGGTTATACAAGGGGCTGACAATGGGCTGGATGCTTCCTTTGGCGTCAATGAGGTAGACCACTGCCTTCTCCGGGATCTGGCCTTCCTTCAGTTCATATCCCAGTGCCAAGCGGGCAGTCAATGCCTTGGCTAACGGCTTGCCGTCCGCTTGGAGCTCAACCTGATACAGCGGCTGGCTGCCAATCCATTTCTTCGCTGCTTCGGAAATTCCGGAAGATGGCTTCCGGACAATGCTCCATTGCAGCAGCTTGCTATTTTCCAGGTTCGCCATTAAGTCTTCCAATGCAATCGTTACAGATGTTGTGCCGATTGACAGCTCCACAGCGGTCAAGCCTTCTGTTTTCGCTGCCTCAAGCAAGAACGCTGCCGGCAGGTTGACATGATAATCGGTGACAGCCGCTTGTTGCGGAACTTGTACAAGCACCTTGCCATTGTCCGCTTTCTTGAGGGCCAGAGTCCAATCCTCAAGCTTGATATCCACGGCCAGGCTGTGATCATCAGGCTGGCGCTCCGGTTCTTGTTGCCCAATGATGCCATTATTGCCGCCGCTGCTGTCTCCTCCGTCGTTCCCGCCGCCCGGATTTTCCCCGTCCGGGTCACCGCCGCTCACGGCCGTTACCGTCACATGGGCTACGGCATTAAGCGCCGTTCCTTCCACCGATCCGTACACATCGAATTGTCCGGCGGCTGCATATTGGGCCGGGTTCACAGAATTCCAGGCTACCGCTACCTCCGCCTTGCTTCCATCTCCATATACGGCTGTTGTTACTGCCGGAAGTTCCGGCGCTGTTCCCGCCTTGGTCACCGCCGTGACCGGCGTCAGACTGACGATTACCGGGGGCTCCTCTGCCGCCACCACTGTCACATGGGCTACGGCTGTAAGCGCCGTTCCTTCTACCGACCCGTGCACATCAAATTGTCCAGGGGCTGCATACTGAACCGGATCTACCGGGCTCCAGGCTACCGCCACCGCCACTGTGCTTCCGTCCCCGTACACTGCGGTTGTCACCGGAGGAAGCTCCGGCGCCATTCCCGCCTTGGTCACTGCCGTGACCGGCGTCAGGCTGACGATTACCGGAAGATTAGCGCTTACCGTTATATCAATGTATGCTACAGCTTCTGTGGAAACAAGGCTTGCAACCTTGATTCTGGCTGTTCCCGGATTTTTGGCCGTTATTTCGCTAATCAGCCCATCGGGCTTCATAGAGATGACATTGGCCGCTCCATTAGCAGCATTCTGTTCTTCGATCATCCACCTGACTTGGTCACCGCCGGTATAGAAGGGCAGCATATTGGTAACCTGCGCCTGCAGCACCGTCTTCTGTCCGTTCTTCAGTCCGGTCTCTCCGGTAATTTCAATGGATGCTGGACTGCCTTCGTCCACCTTCACCCTCGGAGTAAATTCAAACCGGTCAACATTCAACAACTTCGAAGGACCTGATACATACTGAAACCTGAAGATCTTATCACCCGGGGTTGTAATGGTCATATCGCCGAGATCAAAGGACTTGAGCTCATCTTTCGTATGCAGTTGGCTCCATGGCTGTCCCACAGGCTCGCCGTCCACATACCATTGTCCGGTCCCTCTGTTTGTGGTGAGTTTGGAAACAGCCTGCACGTTATAAATTCCGGCCTGCGGTATATGGGCATTAAATTCTATATAGCTGTTGGTATCCGCAGTGCTCTCAAAAATCACAACATTATTTGAGGCCTTCACCGTTTCGCCGCCGGGAGAGGTGCCCGTCGTTCCACCTCCGTCAACAACTCTGGAAGATCCGCCGCTTACCGAAGTCTTTCCTGCATTATGCAATGAAGCTGCCACTAATGTAAGCTTTGCAGGCGGATTTACCACGAAGGGTTCGGGAGTCTCTGCGAATTCATCGATTACAGTCGCAGCCGAGCCGTTGTCTCCGAATTGCAGCTCCACATTCATAACCTTATTTTCCGCCCTGCTGTAAATCATGACCTTCCCTGTCGTTCCTGCCTTGCCTGTTCCTTGAACAACCATGCTTTGATCCGCATTCACATGAAGCTCATAGGTATCAACCTGATGATCGGCATAAAGCAGCTGGTAATCCTGATTTTGAAATTCCTCGATCCAGTATGCTCTGCCGTTGGCGGTATTCTCAGCAAAGTCGATCTTGAATTTTTGAAGCTGGCTGCCCGTCAGCAGACCTTTAAAGCGGTAAGTAAATTCTCCGTTGTCATCCAGAGAGATATCCTCGATCAGGTACTGCTTGGTTTTATCCAGCCATCTTAGGTTTACCTCGACAGAAGATACGCTGGTTTTTCCTGCATCGGTGGCAATGAGCAAAGCCTGGTCTTTGTTTTCAGCAACATGCATCATGGCATAAGGTCCCGCCGACTGGTCCCAGTCAGCCGCCACATTGCTGTCCCAGCCTCTTCCGTTGTACACAGGACGTATCATCGTATCGGTTAAGACCTTAATGCGCTCTGTTTTTCTCCAATCGTTGAATTTGCCGACAAGATCAATACTTGTTTGGCTCCATTCATGCGGTTTTGAACCATGCTTGACATTTCTGGCAAACATATATTTGTAGAAGGTTGCCATGTTTCCGGTTTTCATGTCCCCATTGTTGAAATACGTGGAGTTTAACGGCATGTGCCCGAACAGATTGGTATAATTCTGTATATCCTGGATTTCACCCAGTTCTGTGGAGGTGGTGGTCCAGCCGTTATTAATCACATGGAGAAGCTCATTTGATCTGTCTCCCTGACTTGGGTATATGTCTACCTCCGTTGTAAGCTTAACCTTGTAATCGGGATATTTGTCCACCATTTCATTCAACGCATTCCTGGTCAGAACATTTTTGCGGTATACGTTGTCGGTTGGATGTGAATAGCCGGTTACGGCATCATTCAGCCAATACTCTGTCAAATCTATCATCTGATGCTTCAAGTTATAATTGGTAATGAGGGTTTCAAGCATCCCCTTCTTGGCGGCAATAACAGCCGGATCGGCCAAATCATTTCCGCTGTTGTGATATCCCCCGGACATGGAATACCAAGCCCCGAATATAAAGCCATTGTCCTTGTAAAACTTTGTTAAGCCGGACATGTCTGTCGTAAGTCTTGGCACCGGTACGATAGAATCCCTGAACGTTCCCGGAGTGGAATATTCCTCCGTATTCCATAGATCATCCCACATAATCATGTCAAAGTTTGCTTCCTTGGCCTTGGGGATTACCGTTGTTCTGTAATACTCCTCTGTCCGTCTATCCGGCGGAGTATTATTATCCGGCGGCCCCCAGCCCCAGTCGTTGGTCATAAGGATGGTGGAGGTCTCGTTATACCGGAACCTCTTCCTGAGATGCTCCTCTACCGCCATTTTTCCATCGACAATATCGCCCTTGAAGGCTGTCATATTAACGGCAATATACTCAAACTCCTCATTGGGGTACAAGACCAGCTTGAAAACCTCGTCATTGACGGATACCTTGACCATATCGCCCTTGAACGCGCGGATTCCGGCAAATGCCCTGTCGCCCTTGTAGCCCTGGGGATAGTTTCCGCCTGCGTATGTCTGGGTTTTTCCGTTTACCTCCGGAGAAAGATAGAAGCCGTCTCCTGTATCGTAACGGTTGATAATGACCTTGATATCCTCACTGGGATTTTTGCAGTCGTTAAAATCCACTCCACCGGTGGTGCTGTACCATTTGGTAATATAGGAATAATGCAGATTCCTGGCTTCATCAGGTAAATCCAGCTTGATCACATCTGCCGACGTAATCTGCAGACGTTTGTTAGGGCTGTTGTTTTTGATATAGGCCTGATACTTCAGACCTGCCTTGCCCTCGTAGATTTCAAATGAGAGGGTAATGGTCAGTCCATTCTTGGTTACAGGAATTTCCCATCTTTCCCCTATTTTTTTTACTGCTCCATTGGAGGCCTTCATGTCGATATCTTTATGAACAGTCGTACCCAATACAAAACCGGGATCGTTGGCGTTTATGCTTGCTGGCGAGACAACCGCTTCCTTGCCGGTCTGTCCGGCCTCCAAAAAGCGGTAGTCATACCGGAACAGCGTCGATTTGTTTTGCACGACTCCCTGAGGCAAATATTCTCTCCCTGCTTCCTTGTTAAAGAAGCTGGTCAGCTTAATGGCGCCTGCGCCGGTAAATTCTATTTTTGCCCTAAGCACATCGTTTTCCATCGTCCATGTTTCGACGGAAGTGATGTCTCCGATTTCTACAGTGGCGCTTTGTATCGTATTCCCTTCTGCTCCGATAACGTCTCTTGCTGTTACGGCAACATGAAGCGCTTTACCGCTATCCACTTCAGCTACCTCATAGTGTTTAGCTGTGGCCCCTGGAATTTCATTTCCGTTTCTATACCATTGGTACATGAAATTGCTCTCATCGGCATCATTTAGGCCCTTTTTGAATGCAACCTTGGCCGTAAGCCGGCTGCCGACTTGTCCATCGCCTTCGACGGCCACACTGGTAATGGTCAGAGGTTTAGGGGTTAATTGAATATAATCCATAGACAAATACCAGCCTGTACTGCTTGGATTCCTGCCGGTTATCTGGAATTTGAATGTCTTGTCTCCCGCAGAATCAAAGGTTACGTCTCCGGAGTCTACCTCCTTATAGCTCCCCGGATCGGCTTGATATCCGTCAAACTCAGCTCCGTATGGATTCCCCTCGACATACAGCTGGAATATGGGCCTCCCAGGATGAGCCTTTGTTTTGAATTTTACATTGTATTCTCCTGCAGCGGGGACATTCACGGTATATTGAATAAACTCCCCTACCGCTGTCAAATCTGCGCGGTGCCACTTTCCGCCGCTTGCCGCGCTATCATCTACGCTGATCATGCTTCTTCCATTGGAGGTTGCCGCTGTCAGTGCTTCAGCCTCATATTTGATGGACTCCCCCGGCACTACGATTCTCAAGGAGGAAATCTTGTTGTCAGATTGCGCAGTCAGAGAAGGCGTGTCCTCATTGAAAATCCATTTGCCGCCTGTGAAGCTCCCATTCTCGAATGCCTCCACAAGACTGCCCTTGTTTACTTTCAGGGAGGATATGCTGTCGTCGCTCAATCCTGCCGCCAGCAGCATCCCTGAATTGTAAGCGCCTCCAGGAAATGGAAAGGATTTACCGGCATAATTGGATTCCTCAAAAAATGTTGCCTTTGCCTGCGCTCCCGGAAATCCGAGATTCCGGTAAACATTGTAGGACAGAGCAAAGGCTCCGGTGTCATTGGGATGCACCTTATCGGGGAAGTAAGCCCCCAGGTTCTCCGTTGCCGCATAGTTATCAATGATGGCGGCGCCTGTTTCAATGGCCGCCTGTTGGACTAAGGGCGTAATCTCATCTTTTAGAACCGTGCCATTAATATTGCTTGCGTTTGTGCCGAAAACCTTGGGCGGCAGCGCCACATATACTTGGGGATTGGACGCAAGGCTTTTATAGGTATTGATTAATTCCTTATAGTTCTCTAAAAAATCGCTTTTATTGGCCCAGTTCTGGGATTTTGAATCATTGGTGCCCAACTGGATAATAACGATATCGGGCAGAAAATTTTTGCTGTTGATATACTGGGTCTGATTCCAGTAGGGCTTATCGCCTTTTTTCAGCAGCGTAGTACCGCTGAGGCCATAATTGTTTACTTGGTAGTCCGTTCCCAGCAGCTTCTGCAATTGCGCCGGATAACTATTTCCGGAGGACGCACCCGAACCTTCGGTAATGCTGTCGCCCACACTTGCTACCTTTATCGGGCCAGCGGCTGCTGGCGCCTCTGCCCCTTCTGCGGCATAGGCAACGGTACTCCCTGCTGCAGGAGCAAAAGGCAGCACTCCCAGGAGCATTACCGCGCTTAACATTACGCTTAACGCGGCTTTCCATCTGATGACTGTAGACATCCGTTTGTTTCCCCTCTCATTTGTCGGATATATGCGGAACAGTACAAGGAGGTGAAGCACAAGGCTTCACCCCTTCAATCCTGTAGTTGCAATTCCCTCCACAAAATATTTTTGGGCAAAGAAGAAGATGAGCACACATGGAATGATGGCAACCATGGACATGGCCATCACCTCATTCCACTTGGCGGCGGAACTGATGTCCAATGACATCCGCAAACCAAGGGCCAGAGTAAATTTCTTGACGCTGTTGATGTAGATCAGCGAATTGAAGAAATCATTCCAGGTCCAGATAAACTGGAAGATGGCGGCTGAGAACAGCGCAGGCTTGCACAGCGGCAGGAGAATCCGGTACAGGATGACGAAGGAATTGCAGCCGTCCATTTTGGCCGATTCATCTAGCTCCATGGGCAGCCCGCGGATAAACTGCACCAGCATGAAGATAAAGAACGGGTAGCAGGCGAACAGTGCCGGCATTGTAAAGGGCATGTAGCTGTCCAGCCAGCCGAATCCTTTAAACAGGATATACCGGGGAATGATGATGACTGCATTAGGCAGCATCAGCGTAGAGATCATCAGTCCGAACAGCATATTCTTAAACGGAAATTGGAAACGGGCAAAGCCGTATGCAACCAAGGTGCTGGAAATCAGTGTGAATACTACAACTGGCACCACCATTTTGAACGTATTAAAAAGGAATACGCCGAAGGTAAATTGCCCGCTGCCCTCCCAGCCTCTGGTGTAGGAATCCCATACGACATGAGTGGGGAACAGGTTCAGCGTTCCAAAAATTTCGTTATTCTCCTTGAAGGAGGAAAAAAACAGCCAGATAAGCGGGTAGATCATGATAAAGCCGAAAACCGTCAAAAACAGGTACGTGCCCAGCTTGCGCATTGCCGAAGAAGAATGAATCATTTCCGGGCACCTCCATCCTCGTAGTGAG
>JAEWAA010000084.1 GCA_023391955.1 Bacillota bacterium
GAGTGGGCAGAGAGTAGGCGGAGAGTGGACGGAGAGAGTGGGCTGAGAGTGGGTGGAGAGTGGGTGGAGAGTGGGCGGAATAGAGGCCAAACGGGTAAAACGGGCAGGTTTTGTCGGATTGTGTCATGGTGATACTGGGAACTTTTCCATTTCGTTCCACAAAGTCACAATAGTGATGCTTAGGTGCTGCCAGTATATAGTTTGCATTTCGGAAGAGCCATACAATAAAGCTACAAACCAAAGCATCCCCCAAACGTGACGAACCGCTTCGAAGCAAGTTTCCGGGCACCTTTGGGGGGAATCCCCCCCCGAATGAAGATGCGGCACCTGTGCATTTTCGTATAAAAATAGCAAATAGAGACAAGGAGTGGTTCCCCATGGCCATGGAGCTTAAGACACCCGCAGGTGTCACCCCGGCTCCCGTATCCAAAACGGCGAAGCGGAGAACCCTGCACATTCTGAAGAAATACAAGGTATTCTACTTCATGATGCTGCCGGGAATTCTGATCCTGCTGTTCAACAATTATCTGCCCATGATTGGTGTGCTGATTGCCTTCAAAAACATCAATTACACGGATGGCTACATCCATAGCCCCTGGAGCGGCTTTAACAACTTCAAGTTTCTGTTCGATACGAATGTGGCTTGGGAGCTGATCCGCAACACACTTTTGTACAATACGGTATTTATTGTGCTGAACCTGGTAATGGGTGTGGGACTGGCCGTGCTGTTCTCGGAAATGCGCAACAAACGGGCAGCCAAGATGCATCAAAGCGCCATGTTTCTCCCATACCTGCTCTCTTGGGTCGTCATTGGTTATCTGGTGTTTGCCTTCCTGGGAATGGAGCACGGGCTGCTCAACACCTGGCTGTTCCCCAAGCTGGGCTGGAATCCGGTGGAGTGGTATACGGATAAATCCTACTGGCCGCTGATCCTTCCCATTGTTAACACCTGGCGCAACGTCGGTTACTTCGCAGTTATTTATCTGGCCTCTATGCTCGGGATCGATCCCGAATATTACGAAGCGGCTGTCATTGACGGAGCCACCAAACGCCAGCAAATCCAAATGATCACCATTCCGCTGGTCCGTCCCGTCATTATCGTTATGACCATGCTGCAGATCGGCCGGATCTTCTATGCGGACTTCGGTTTGTTCTTCCAGGTGACCCAGAATGCCGGGGCCTTGTACCCGGTAACGCAGGTTATCGATACGTATGTGTATCAGACCTTCATGGTGATGGGCGATATTGGGATGTCCTCGGCTGCGGGCTTGTTCCAGTCGGTGATCGGCTTCCTGCTGGTACTGCTCACAAATCTAATTATCCGCAGAATCAGCAAGGAAGACGCCTTATTCTAAATCAACCAAGGAGTGGATGCACATGGATGCGCAGGCTGCAACGTCTGTCAAGAATCCCAGGGAGCAAAAAGCACCCAACTATACAACCGGCCCGCTGGCCATTTCCAAAGGCTCCAACATTGCCATCAATATTTTCTTTTGGATCTACTCGATCTTATGCTTGCTTCCTCTTGCATTGATCATCATGATTTCCTTCACCGATGAAAAAACCGTACTTACTAACGGGTACAGCTTTTTTCCGGAAAAATTCAGCTTGGCGGCGTACCAATTCCTGCTGGAGGATTGGGCGCAGATAACCAAATCCTTTGGCGTCTCCATGTTCGTAACAATTGTGGGTACGGCTATCAGCTTGCTCATTATGGCGCTTTATGCGTATCCCATCTCACGAAAGGATTTTCCGCACCGGAATATATTCAGCTTCTTCATCTTTTTCACGATGCTGTTCAACGGCGGCCTGGTGCCCTGGTATCTGGTTTATACCCAGGTGGCCGATTTGAAGAATACACTTGGCAGTCTGATCCTGCCGCTATTGGTACAAGGCTTCTTCGTTCTCATGATGCGGACCTTCTTCAGCACAACCATTCCAATGGAGCTGATGGAGGCGGCCACCATCGACGGAGCCAGTGAAAGCAGAGTATTCGCCCAGATTGTACTGCCCTTGTCTTTGCCGGTGTTGGCTACGGTGGCACTGTTTCAGACCGTTAACTACTGGAATGACTGGTTCCTGAGTCTGGTGTTCATTTCCGGTGAAGGCGGCAAAGGAATGGTCAGCCTGCAATTCCTGATGTACCGGACCATGCTGGATATCCAGTTCCTGTCCTCCAATACAACGGCAGCGCAGGGGTTAAGCCAAAGCGGCGGTCTGGTCAATGTGCCGACGGAAACCGTGCGGATGGCCATGGCGGTAGTAGGGATTGGTCCCATCGTCATCGCATATCCCTTCTTCCAGCGGTATTTTATCCAGGGTCTGACCATAGGAGCTGTGAAGGGTTAGCGTCCACAAAACCATGCCGGAGTGTCCGTAACAGAACCTTGGTTCCCAATTGCGGCTGCTCCGGTAAAATCAACATTTTTGCAAATTAGCAGTAGCTATATCCGGAAATTCCGGTTAGCATAGAGTTGGACATATAAGGGAGGATAAGAAAATAATGGCCAAATGGAAAAAAGCAGGATTGGCAGTGATGGCAGCAGCAACACTAGCGATGACAGCAGGTCTGGCCGGCTGCGGCAGTGATTCGGACTCTGGTGCAAGCGCTTCCCCAACTGAAGCACCCAAAGCTTCACCTGCGGCAAGTGTAGCTGCAACCGCAACGGCGGCGGCAGATCCCGCAAGCTCCCTGAAACCCGCCAAGCTTAGGCTGGTGTACCCCGGTTCCCCTCAAAAGGACCAGGCCGCAGTAACAGAGGAAATCAACAAGTATCTTCAGAAGAAGCTGAATACGACGATTACCATTGAATCCTTCCAGTGGGGGCAATGGGATAACAAGGTCAACCTGATGGTGGCCTCCCGTGAAGCAGTGGACATTATGTTTACCGCCCAATGGTCCCAATATGCCGTGAATGCAGGCAAGGGCGCCTTCCTGGCTCTGAATGACGATTCCGGCAAATACGGCAACCTGCTGAAAAAGCACGGTCCGGACATTCTCAAATCCTTCGAAGACAAGATTCTGAAGGGCTCCCAAATCGACGGCAAGAACTATGGCGTGCCGGCATTGAAGGAAATCGCTTCCCAAGGCGGCATAGTGTACCGTTCGGATATTGCCAAGGAGCTGGGACTGGAAGAAAAAATCCAAGCTGTGAAGAACATCAGCGACCTGATTCCGATTCTGGAAACCGTCAAGGCCAAAAAACCGGACTTTACTCCCCTGTTCCTGCGTGACGGTGAAAACTTCAACGCCCACTATTTTGGCAACTATGACTATTTGGGAGACGGCAACATTGAAGGCGTTATCTTCAAGGACGGCAACGATACCAAGGTTATGAACCGCCTGGAGCAGGAGCGCTACAAGAGCACTCTGAAGATTACCCGGGAGATGTTCACCAAGGATCTGATCAATAAGGATGCCTCCACTACCCAATTGTCCACCAACGATGCCATGAAATCCGGCAAGGTATTTATGATCGTATGTCCGCTGAAGCCCGGCAAGGATACAGAAATTGCTTCCACAGTTGGTCTGGTGGGCAACCTGAAGCAGCTGGCTTTGAACACCAAAACCACCGCTACCAGTGAAACTGCCGGTTCCATGCTGGCCGTCAGCAGCACCTCCTCCGATCCGGAGCGGGCTATGATGGTGATCAACCTGCTGTACTCCGACAAATTCCTGAACAACCTGCTGAACTTCGGTATCGAAGGCACCCACTATAAGAAAACCGGTGACAACACCGTTGAGCCGTCCGATAAAACCGGCGATTACAGCCCCGGCGCCGCATGGATGTTCGGAAGCCAATTCCTGAACTATATCTGGAAGGGCGAACCTGCCGACAAGTGGGATCAATTCAAGAAGTTCAATGAAGGCTCCCATTATTCCAAGGGTCTGGGCTTCACCTTCGATGTAAACGAAGCCATTAAGAACAAGGTAGCCGCTTCCATCACCATCCGCAAGCAATATGACCCGGCGCTGGATACCGGCTCTGTAGATCCCGACAAGGTTCTGCCCGAATATACCGCCAAAATGAAGTCCTCCTCGGTGGATGAAATTATCGCTGAGAAGCAAAAGCAGTTCGACGCCTTCCTTGCCAAAAATAAATAAGCTTACGGCGGCCCCGATTCAGGGGCCGTTTTTTTGCGTTGCTGCGGGGATGCGGTCTTCGGCAGGCAGGATGAACTTGGCCCGGCGGTATGCTATCATGGCTCTATAGGACAATTTATGGAAGAGCGGGAGTGGATGTGGTGCCAAAGCCGGGAGTGTCAGTGATTCGCCGTTACTGGATAGGGTTTGCCGTGTATGCGGCCGCCATGGGAGTGTATCTGTACCTGACCCGGGGCAACGGTGTGCCCGAAGCATACAGGGGGACGGCCGCGGATCCGGCAACCTTTATGAGCGGCGATCAGCTTCGGATTAGCGAATTTTACCCCGCTTGGCGGAATTGGCTGTTCTTTTTGCTTACCCCTTTGGAATGGGGATTGTATGTGTTTATTCTTTTCTCCGGCTGGGGCAAACGGTTGTACAGCAGGCTGGAGGAACGCCGCTGGCCAGCATTTATCGGATTTATGGCGTATGCACTGGTTGTGCAGGCGGTTGCTTTTTTCGGCTGTTTGCCCCTGCGGTTTATCGGCTACCGGATGTCCCGCTTCTATGGAATATCCACCCAGGGGCTGGTTGGCTGGCTCCGGGATAAGCTGGTGGAGTTCGCGGTGGGTGCGATTCCTCTGGCGCTGGGGCTGGCCTTAGCCCTGTGGCTGATCCGGCGGGGAGGGCGGTGGTGGCTGAAGCTGTGGCTGATCTCCATTCCGTTCATTCTCTTCATGATGGTTGTGCAGCCGGTGTTTATTGATCCTCTATATAATCAATATAGCCGTCTGTCCGATCCGGTGCTGGAGGCGCATATTCTCAGCATGGCCGATGAGGCGGGCATTCCGGCGGAGCGGGTTTATGAAGCCAATATGTCCGCCAAAACCAATGCCTACAACGCCTACGTCAACGGCATCGGCCCCACCCTGCGGATTGTGGTCTGGGATACGCTGTACCGGCTGGATGAAAATGAAATTCTGCCTATCGTCGCCCATGAAATCGGGCATTACGTGCTGCATCATCTGGAGTGGAGCACCCTTGGGCTCATTGGCTCGGCCTTGGTGATGCTGTATCTGGGTCAAGGGCTGTACCGTTATGCGTACCGCCGCTGGGGGCAAACCTGGGGGCTCCGCAGCCTGGGGGATCCTGCTGCCGCAGCGGCGTTATTGCTGCTGTTGTCGGTGCTGGGCTTCGCCTCGCTGCCCTTCTCCAATGCGGTATCCCGCCAGGCGGAGCGGGCGGCGGATGTTTATGCCCTGACCTTGGCCCACACGCCCGACGGGGTGGTGAGCATGAATCAGAAGCTGGCCGCCTCCACCTACGATGATGTGTATTCGCCTTTTTTGGTGCGCCTGTTCCGGGACACCCATCCTTCTTCAATGGAGAGAATTCATGATGCCGACCAATTTGCCCGCAGCTTCGGAAAATAATGGCATATACCTGTACACGCTGGCCGGCGTCGGCACCGCTCCTGGCTTTATGCAGGAGTTTCATGGGGATCTGGCCCGGCGGCTTGCAGCTGCAACGGGGCTCCCGGTGGACGGTGATTTGCTGTACCCGTACGGGGAGTGGAGCCGTTCCGTCCGCAGGCAGATCTGGGAGGTGTGGCGGGATATCCGCTTGCCCGCCGGGGGTTGGGAGGGCTCGTATGGCGTGGCGGCGGTCCGCCGGGAGCTTGAGCCTGCGGCCCGGGGAAGCGGGCCGGTGGTGCTGGTGGGGCATAGCGGCGGAGGCACCGCCGCTGTTCATGCCGCCGCCATGCTGCGTACGGCGGCGCCGGAGCGGCCCGTAGCCGTCGTCCAGATCGGCTCGCCGCGCAGCCCTGTGCCTCCCGGACTGCGGGAGGCTACGGTCTATTGCTTTGCCTGCGGCCCCGGGGGGCGGGGCCGGGACCCGGTGTGCCGCCTGGGCAGCTGGCGGGCGGCACGGGGTGGGGGCGGCCGGCTGGCATTAGGCCGCCTGTTGTTGCCGGGGCAGCTGATTCCGCTGCCCATCGCGGGCCGGCACCCGGATTACTTCCGGGGCCATCTGCGCACAGCCGCAGGCGAGTCCAACCTGGAACTGGTGTTGAACACGGTGGAGAGCCATATCCGCGGACTGTGGCCGCACCTGTTTGAAGTGGAGGCGCGGGGAGCCGATGAACATGGAAGTCCTGTGCAGATTTAGAGCCATCCCAGTCCTGCGCAGACTGGGGACCACAGCAGTCCGCCATAGCCGTTCTTAGCTAACACTGCATCCCATCGAAGCTGAAATTTCATATATATTTGGTGGCAGGACCCGCAAAATGGGGCATTATACTCGAAATTTCATATCTAATCAGCGCACCATGGTCCGATGTGAGGTTTTATATTCGAAAATTCATGCTTAATCGCCTAAATCGGGCGGTGAGCGCCAATTATACTCGAAAAATCATATCCAGCAGCAGAGGTGGAGCCCAGGGGAAGGATCAACCCCAGGTAACCGAGAGATAAATGAGAGGCGGAGTGAGGGGCGGGAGGTCCGCCCGCTCAATAACCATAGCCACATCCGGAAAACCATCCTTATTCAAATCACCTTCTGCCATCACATGCTGATGATCCTTCAAC
>JAEWAA010000231.1 GCA_023391955.1 Bacillota bacterium
TAATGGCTCCTTGGGCTGAAGCTGTGGAGGAGGTTAGGCGGTAATTCCCCGCATCGGCTCCCGTGAGCTTCAGTCCGGTAATGGTCACCGTTTTGCCGCTGCCGACACCCGCATCTGTAAATTCGGCCGCAGCTGAAGCAGGATCCACTTCCACCTCATCCCCAGGCACTTTTCTGTCCAGAGTAACCCCTGTTATAACAGCTTTAATGCCGCCATCAAACACCTTATCGGCGACAAGTGCACTGCTGACAGCTACCTCTCTAACCCGGATATCTGCCGCCAACGAGGGCTGCACAAGCTCATAGTACATGCTGTCCGCTCCTGTCAGGGAATAGCCGGTTGCGGCTACAGTCTTTCCGGCGCCCGCTTGCTTATCCGCAAATTGCCCGGTGGCGCGATCGGTCAACAGAACAACATCATCCCCCGGCTCTATCTGGCCGGACAGCGTCCCGCCCGTTACGGATGCTTCCCGGCTGCCGTCATACTCCTTGCTGGCTGCGTTGGCCCCGCTGACTGTCAGGGTCCGGGTCTGGCGGATAGTGTAGGTGTAATGCGCTGCCGGACTGCTGCTGTAGCCGGTCTGCGTTCCGTATACGCTCAGCACCACAACCTCACCCGGGCTGCCCGTAATAGTTACAGTCCCGCCGCTGGCTACATGGGCAGACATCTCACTGGGATCAGCTGCAGCCGGTCCGGCAGCATAATGAATGAGAGCTCCGGGGAAGCCTGCCGTCGTTAATGAAACAGCAGTCCCGCTTTTGACCTCTGTCCCCCCGGCAATTGATGCTGTAGGGGTATCAACCGTGCCTAAGCCGTTGATATTGCCAGATGTAATGAAGCTGCCGTCATCCAGCCGATAATTCCCGCTGTCCGCTCCTCCCAGCTTTAAGCCGGTCACCGTTACGGACTTCCCGCTTCCTATGGCCTCATTATCAAAAGAAGCAATAGCCTGCGAATAATCCACTGTAACATCCTCGACGCGGATCCTGCCAGTGAGAGAAGCGCCTGCAATGGTTGCGGAACTGGTTCCGTCATAGCTCTTGTCGGCAATCACAACCTGGCTGACCGTCACCGGCCTGGGCACAATGTCCGCAGTAGCCGAAGCAGTAGCGGCAATGCTGTAATTGCCCTTATCTGTTCCTGCAAGCATAATATTGCTCACTTCAACGGTCTTATCCAGCCCTGGGGCAGAGCCTCCTGCAAAGACTGCCACGGCCTGGCTGACATCCACGGTGACGAAGTCAGTGCCCACGATGCCGCCTGCAATGGATATGCTCTCCACCCTGGTGGAAGGAATGCCGTCATACTCTTTAGCAGCTACGGATATATCGCCCACGGCGAGCGGCTTCTTGGCAATACTGACGGTTGCCGTTAACGATTGGTTCAGGGTGTAATAGTCCGCATCAGGACCGGCCAGGGAGTAACCGCTGACGGTCACTGTCTTTGCATTCCCGACATCCTTGTCAGAATAGGCAGCCATAGGCGTACCTGCCAGCATCACCGTATCGCTTCCGATAATTCCGCTCAGAGCCGCACCGCTGAAGTCCGCAGCGGCGTCAGCGTTCCCGTCATACTCCTTATCGGAAACGGTAATATTCGTCAACGCAAGAGCTGTTTGAGACTGAACCGTGTAGCTGTAAGAAATAACAGGGCTGTCCGCCTTGCCTGCCGCCACGGCAATCGCCTTTATATTCAATACATCCCCGTACGTAAGTCCAGGGGTTGCTATGGATCCTCCATGCGCAACAAATGTCGGTGTAGCCGTTGTGGGTATGTCAGGCTCCGCGTTTGCTGCAGCTGTGTAATAAAGAGTCGCCCCACTTTCGGAAGACAACGTGATGACGGCATCCTTTTTAATAAACCCGCTGTTGGTGGTAACCGAAGCAGTTGGAGCTGCCGCAGCAGGCTGAGAATACGTGAACCGGCTGTTGGATCCGGCAGGACTTACGCCTCCTGGCCCTTCCACCCGTACATCCACCGTTCCGCTCCCCGGAGGTGCAGTAACAGTGATTTCCGTATCATGGACTACCTTCAAGCCTGTTCCCGGAACACCGCCGAAGCTTACTCCAGTCGCACCGGTAAAACCTGTGCCGGTTAAGGTCACAGCTGTTCCTCCCGCTGCAGGTCCTTCGACGGGACTGACAGCAGTTATTTTGGGAATGTCCGTAGCCACGGCCAAACCATAAGCATTTACTCCGGTAATCATGACGGACGGATTGGGCGTTTCTGTAAGACTGGCTGTAAAAATGCCGGCCACAGAGGAATGCCAATCCGAAAAATATAAGGTGCCCCCTTGCTTATGTATGGACAACGCCTTGGGTGAACCGGTTGCGGATGTATAGATGATCTCTTCCCCTTGTCCGGTAGCAAGATCCGCTTTGGCTACATAGAAATCCGGCTCATAGGCGACGGAATAATACAGCTTTCCATTGGCCTCATCTACAGCAAGCCCTGCAGCGTGCACCCCGCTGATAAACGTTTGAGGACTGGTGCCGTCCAGACCGGAACGGATAATAAGACCTAAGTTATAATCGGCGATGTACAGATAGCCTGCTGCCGCATCCACTGCTACCGCCCGGGGGGCACCTGTTGAAGAATATACAACCGTCCCGCCGGTGGCGCCTCTGGCTGCCTTATACACGGTTCCAGTGTTGGGCTCTGCGTAATAAAGGTCTCCGTTTTCCGGATTGACAGCCAGCCCTTGGGCGTGGGTTCCTGTAATTAAAGGAACTGAGCCGCTTCCATCCAAATTTGCCTTGAATATGGTGGCAACCGTGCTGTGAGGATCAGAGAAGTAAAGGATTCGGTTTGCCTCATCCACCGCAACAGCATAGGGGCTTCCCGTTTCCGATGTATAGATGACGCTTCCGTCAGCCGGGTCTGACAGCGGCGCCACCATAAGCTGGTATGGTGCATAAGACTGGGTATAATAAAAATATTCTGTGGCATAAGCTTTTCCTGCCGTAACACCCCCAAGAATAAGGAGCGAACCCAATAACCATCCCGCTGCATGTTTCGATAATGATTTCCAGAATTTCATGAAAGTCTCCCTCCATTGCAAACGGCTGCCTTCAAGATCCTAATACTCCCGGGACGGATAGACGCCTTCCACTGCAATAATGTAGTTAATGGCCAGATAAGGCGCTCTTGTAGCAAGCGGCAGAGAATTGCCTGCTACACCCGCAGAGCTGCTTTTTAAGCTGGTGTCCGGAGATGCAGTGGTATAAATATTCACCTCTTGCCGGTCAGGAGTGACCGCTTTTGCCAGAATTTTATCCGTGCCGGGTGTATTCGAGGTTCCTTGAGAAGTGCTGGCCGGGTCGGAGAGGGAATGGGTATGTGCAGGCATATTGCTGGACAGTAGAGTCTGGGATTCTGTACCACCTTGTTGACCTAATACGTAATTCTGCAGCCCCGGTCCTTGGCCTGCTCCAACCGGAGAACGGCCCCGGAGATCCGGAAGCGCAAAGGTGGTCGTTCCATTCCCGCCGTATGTAGTACCCAGCAAACTGAACAGAGCTGAATTCGTGCTGATGGAAAGCACCTGTCCATTACAGAAGGCCCATCCCCTCGGGGCGAAATTTCCGGCAAACATCCGGATTTCACCCAACATTTGCTCCTCAGCATAGGCCTTCGGTGTTTCTTTCAGCCCGGAAAATAGGGTGACTGCAACAACTGCCATACATACCATGATTTTCTTGAGCGCTTTCATCTTCATCATACTCCCTCTCTTCATTCCGTTAATGTAATAAAGGCATAAGAACCTTGGGATCATTATATCACCTGCCTATTAAGCTCTCATTTTTTTCGATAATTATTTTTATAAAAGATTTCCACTCATTTACTGACGCGCCACAAATGCAAAAAAAAGGACATAACAGCATATGCTGCTATGTCCACTGCTTATTCTTTTACAACCTGCTTGCGGTAATTATAAATGATGCCACCCTCCGAGCTTTCATACCGGATAAAATCAAAGCCCCGTTCCACCAGCTCCCGGTTAGGCTCCGTCCGTTTGAATTCATCATCCCCGTTGCAGCACACCAGCCAACCGCCTGGTTTAGTCACACGGATCATCTCGCCAAGCTCCCGGTCAAAGTCATCCCCCACCACATGGCCGGACATCACCACGTCGAAGGTATTGTCCTCGAAGGCCAAGTCCGTCGCTATGCCATCCAATACCTTTATATTCGCGATCCCTTCCCGTTGAATCCGGTCGCGCATATACTCCCGCATAACATCACAGGGTTCGCTTGCGTACACCCGTTTCGCCAAGGGAACAGCAGCAAACGCCAGCCGCCCGGTACCGGCGCCCACGTCCAGCACGATTCTCTCGGTCAAATCAGCCAATTCGTACAGCCGTTCCGGGTTCCAGCAGCGGATGTAGTTGACTTCCTCCATCACGTCCGGGTATGCATAGACCACGAAGCTTTGGTGATAATCGAGGATTGCGGTTTCCGCGGTGCGTGCTTCCTCCGTACTTAAGGAATCTGGAACAAGGGCCAACGCAGCATCAACAAATGCGGCACACTCCGGTGCTTTCCGCTTGCAGTATTGGGATACGTGAGGGTAGCGGCTCAGGGCTTTCCCCATATCTGCCCGGTAATCACGCCCTGCAGCATTGTAAGGTTTGCATTCCCTCATCCAATACCGGATCACCCACCGGTCCAACAGCAGCAGCGTGTCCATTGTATAATCTTTAGCATGAATCCAGTTCAATACCATATGATCCTCCCACAGGTAAAAGGAGGGTTAAAGTATAGTAGCCCTCCTTGTGACAGTTGCGACTGTTGCTAAATATAGATGTGCGTGTTTCATATCAATCATCCTCCCAATTACTATAATGGTACCAGCATATCACGTAGGAACGTCCATTCTGTACGGAATAAATGGATAAAACAAAAAAGACCCTCCCAACAGGGAAGGTCTAAGTTCTATACATGATAGGTAAGAAATATGGCGGAGAGGGTGGGATTCGAACCCACGGTACCCTCGCAGGTACGACGGTTTTCAAGACCGCTGCCTGTACTCCGCATCCACTCAACATGTCGTAAGGCCAATATTGGCGTACGGTTTCGGTATTATGCATTTTATGCGAATGTAAAGCTCCAACGTTCTCCACTTATTATTGCGTGACTCGAATCAAAACACCACTTTTATGTGTTTGGGTACTATTTGAATATCAATTTCCATTATCTTGATCAAAAAGCAAGTGAACTTGTACTCTACTTATAATATTTTTACGGGCGCTGGCAAACTCCATTTTTTCTACTCTGTCGAACCCCCTCCTTATTGCCGATGAAAGACTGTTTATTATACTTTTCTCGAGGCCTTCTTGCATAGTGAATAAATCAAGTTCTTCCACCATCCGTGAAATAACCATCATAGTAAAGGAAAAACCCCTTGGAATAAACGCATTCACAAGTTCGCGAGCCCGTGAGCACAAAATAGCTGATTCAGTTCTCCCCTCCGGATCACCACCTAAAAGGCGCTCTATCTCCATTATAGATTTACCACTTATCCATCCTTGTATGCCTGGAAGAAGAATTAATAAAGTAGTGTCCTCTACTTGAGACGTAGTAGATTTTCCTGATGCAATGAGTGCGGATCTGTAAACGTCTATTAATAAATAATTACGAGAGCCCACATCTTCCACTAACCATTTGATCGTCCAATCCACCCAACTGCTAATTGTAGTGGGTAAATTCCCTGCCCCGGCTAGTAGCCTTAACCTTAATCTCTCTAAAACATCCAACGGAATGCCACTTTGCGAGGCAAGCCTTATTTCAGTTCCATCCGGATTTTTCTCTAGAAGAAATCTAGCCTCCTCCCAAAGTCTCTCCACCTTTTTTGCATAACTTTCTTCTTCCGAATTATTCTTTGCTAAAAATGCTCCAAAAGATCGTGTTATTAAATTGTTGGGTAGGGCTTCTTCAGCTTCTGCTTTAATAGAGGCTAGACGATTTACTGTATAACGAACCTCACGATCGTCCAAATTTCCCATAGAAATACGATCAAGAACAACCTCTAGTGGATCACTGATAGTTACACATCTATCATCTTCAGGCAGAACCGATAACAACTTTCTCCTTAAGTCAGCACGTGGCGAAATACCAGGAATGAACGTTAGGATAGGATCTGGAATTAGGATTACAACACCATTTGCTAGATGACCAGCTCTTCCCGCTCTAGCAGCCGCATTAAGCAATTCATGTGCTTCCAGTTCTTCACGCTCTTGATCCTCCCCCATGCGCTTATCACCTGCAAGTATGGCAAGATGGGCCGGAAGGTTTAATCCCTGCGCAAGTGTCGGAGTCGCTACGATAATCTTAGCACCATTGCTTCTTCGAAAGAGTTTCTCTGAGAGCATTCTTTCTATTCTTAACATAGATGCATTATGTGGGACAGCTTGCAAAATTGAATCACCGAAAATCGAGTGTTTAATATTTCCCAATTCCAATCTCAGACTTTCCCATAATTCACGTTCAGATTGTGTAAGCTCAACTGTTCCACCAAGACAAAAGCCAATATTTCTTGCCGTACTAACTGCATCATCTTTTTTGTTGACGAAAATAATCGTTTTAAGGCCTGCTGTATTAGCGTGTACCGCAATTGTTGCCCCCACTTCATTTACATTAGGAGTTATCCATATCCTTTTTCTTTTATCAAATTTACCCGAAAGCTGAACAGACTCATTCATTATTTTTGTAAACGTTACTGAATTTGCTGTGGTTAACCAGTTATGTTGCAATCCCCAAACCACATGCGGTATAGCTCTAAGTTCTCTCTTTGACGCTGCACGCAAATTCTTAGCAACCTTTTCATCTTTATGATCTAAGGTTTGTTGTATAGTTATTGCATTAATTTTAGCATTCTGAATTTCTTGCTCTTGATACACAACTACACCACGTGCTTGACGGCTAGGCTTCCAAAGAAGTTCAACTGTATGACATGGACGACCAGTTAATTTTGCAATCCATTCCGCAAACTGTTGGCCGTTTTTTACCATAGCCGATAAAAATAACATATCTGCTTCTGGTGCTATATCATAGAATGCTAGCAAGCATAACATACCATCTAACGATCGCCTAATCTTTCCCGACTGTGGACTTAAAAGGTGGCATTCATCAAATACTAATAAACCTACATTTTCAAATGACGAGGGGGTAAAGGATAACATAGCAAGACAACGCTCTGGTGTCATAACTTCAATATCTTGAAGCTGCGTACCCTCTATAAATAGGGAATCGAAATCACTCGATACATCCAACCCAAAATGTTCGTTTGGAAAGATACCTTGCAAATCTTCTGTGAGTTGCTCAACAAGAGCATGGGTTGGTACTAAGAATACAACTTTTTTGCCACGTGCAAGAGTACCTGCGATTTTCAATACGCTTACAGTTGTTTTCCCTGCGCCAGTAGGAAGAACTAATACTGCAGATTCGCCCGTATTATAAAAGCCTTTCTCAATAGCTTCCCGATGATTTTGCCAGAGGAATGGCATATCCTTTGCTCTAAAACCTAACCACCTTTTCCAAAAACCGTCATCCGCTCCATCAGGTGGAGGGAGTTTGGTCAGTGCTGCACGCTCTATAGCGTTGGATGCGGATATTAGTAATGAGGCTAAATGGGCTGGGCCTGCATATGCGGTGGACCATAGAATTTCTCCTATATGAGCCTTTCTGTAAGATAACTCTATTACGTGCATAAAAGCTTCTTGTGCACTTGAGTATTTTCCAGATACGGAACTTGGAATCGGAACTGACATCATATTCGAAGCAAGTATTTCAATACCTTCCACTAACACAGCTGCTAATGACCGCAGCGCACGATCTTGTAATAATCCTTTTTCAGAACTATCTCTCCATATTTTTGCCCGTTTTAATATCTCATTAAGTTTCCCTGAGGCAAGGTCCTTTATATGCTCACCAAGAATGGTAACCTCATACGGCCCTGTTGGTCTCGGAATAAAACTTACTGCTTCGAAAGCATCAGCGTATTGTTCAGCTGCGAGAAACAAAACAGCGGCTGCTGTCGAGGAATCTACGCTATCTCGGTCGATTGGGTAATAACGATCATCATCATCGCCCGATATTTGCTTTCGACTTCTTGAAATAATGAGCCTCGCCGTTCCGGCAACAAAAGCAGCGCCGCGCCGAAGCATAGCATCTTCCTCGATAGATGTGATTGTTTCATAGACATCCGCAATGCGTTCAAGTGACCACTGTGCGTCAAAACTACTGCCCATAGTATTGTCCACACTCTTTAATCTGGCGGAAACAAGTTCAGCGTAATGACGAGTCAATATTGAAGGGAGCTCCTCAGCATTTAAGGTAGAAAGACTTGGAGCTGCTTTAAGTAATGCCGAAGTTCGTACGTCAAACATGTGCTGCCTCCACCCTCTCAAACTCATTAAGGGCATGAATTACTTGATCCGCCAATAATTGAAACCATTTGCGAAGATCATCAGGTACAATATATGTTGCACCAATTCGCTGCACTTGCCTAATATCAGCTAAACCTTCATACCCTTTAAACAACTTCTTACGTTCATCCGCCGTACATATATCCGAGTTAACTGTTATTGCTGCTCGATATGATCGGTATGCCTTGTCATGAACTCTATCTGCAGCAATTGAGGTAGCGGCTGTACCCTTCAGACCAATCTGTTTGATAAGAGTAACTGCATTTGCCAACAAATCACGCCCCCTCTTATTCTCATGATGTTCAGTAAATGCCACCATAACTTTATCTCGAAACGTCTCCCTGGGATTTTTTGTGCACTTGTCTTCGCATATCGTGGTGTGCAGTATTATTCCCTCTGCGGGATCCATTTTGATAATTAATCCATCAAGCCCTTGGGTCGTTGAACTTATATGTGGATCTTTTAGATACGTATTTTCATCCGCCGCTTGCCTTGCAACGATCCAGGACATACATTCAAACAAAAAACCGTCTCGATGATATTGGGATACTTCTATTTGTTTTGCGTCTGCTCCTCGAATTCTTAATTGCTCACGAGCTTCTTCATAAAATTCTGATCTCGTTTGTATAGGCAGAGTTGGGCTTACTGCTTGTAGGATCTCTGCCGCGTGTTCGGACTGTCCTAACGAAATCAATGCAATTATTCTGGCCAATTCTTCAATATTATGTACTGTCCATAAATGTCCAGTAACGTTACTATCAATATCTACTGTTTGTGAAGATATAGGAGACATAACCATTCCACCCATTAGTAATAGTATGGTATTCATATTATTACTATAATAACCTTTATTTCACTTACCATCATCTATATAATTTTACATTTCAATGAATACGTATTATTGTTTTAAAACAACAATACGTCCCACGTACTTTTCTTTCGCCTTTAACTTTCCTCATACTGTCCCTCCAAAACATGAGCTTAGAGTCTAAACGGCATACAAAAAGGCCATCGGCAAATGCCGATGGCCCTAAACGATCATTTAACTGCTTAATACCGTAATGCGCAACGGACAATTAAATAGTACGATGCACAATATGAGTTAGCCATAGCTTGTGAAAATACATCAAAAGCGTTGATTTTAATAGGAAGCGGAGAGGGTGGGATTCGAACCCACGGTACCCTCGCAGGTACGACGGTTTTCAAGACCGCTGCCATAAACCACTCGACCACCTCTCCGTATGGATGTCACCATCCATGAGGCCTGCTTTCAGCCGTGGCAAAAGTCATTGTACCATAGGCCTGACAGGGGGAGCAAGTGTTACTTCTTCTCAATCCGGGTCTTGCCGTTCATGTACGGTACCAGTACCTCAGGAACGCGCACGGAGCCGTCTGCCTCCTGGTAGTTCTCCAGAATGGCGGCAACCGTACGTCCCAGAGCCAGGCCGGAGCCGTTCAAGGTATGGACGAATTCCGGCTTCGCCTTCGGGTCCCGACGGAAGCGGATGCCGGCGCGGCGGGCTTGGAAGTCCTCAAAGTTGCTGCAGGAGGAAATCTCCCGGTAGCAGTCTGCAGAGGGCAGCCAAACCTCCAGATCATAGGTCTTGGCGGAGGAGAAGCCCATATCTCCCGAGCACAAGGACATCACGCGATAGGGCAACTTCAAAAGCTGGAGCACCTTCTCCGCATTCTGTGTCAATGATTCCAGCTCGTCGTAGGAATTCTCCGGCAGCGTCAGCTTCACCAGCTCTACCTTGTTGAATTGATGCTGACGGATCAGGCCGCGGGTATCCCGGCCGGATGCACCCGCTTCGGAACGGAAGCAGGCACTGAAGGCTACGAATTTCTTCGGCAGCTCTTCCGCTGTAAGAATTTCATCCCGGTGGTAATTGGTGACCGGCACTTCCGCAGTAGGAATCAGGAAGTAGTCGGTGCCCTCAAGCTGGAACACATCCTCAGCAAACTTCGGCAGCTGGCCGGTTCCGGTCATGCTGTCCCGGTTAACGATATACGGAGGCAGCATTTCCTCATAACCATGCTCTTCCGCATGGAGATCCATCATAAAGTTAATCAACGCCCGCTCCAGCCGCGCACCCAGTCCCTTATAAAAGGTAAACCGGGAGCCCGTCACCTTGGCAGCCCGCTCGAAATCAAGAATGTCTAGATCCTGGGCCAGCTCCCAATGGGCCTTGGGGGTATAAGCGAACTCAGTGGGAGTCCCCTGCTTGCGCAGCTCCACATTCTCTTCCTCGGAATGGCCTACCGGCACACTGGCATGGGGTACATTGGGAATGGACAAGAGCACTTGATCCAGCTCCGCTTCGATAGCGCGGATTTCCTCGTCCAGCTCCTTAATCCGGTCTCCCACCTGACGCATCTCCAGAATAAGCCCCTCTGCGTCCTCTCCGGCACGCTTCTTGGCCGCTACCTCCTGAGATACGGTGTTACGGCGGTTCTTCAAGCTCTCGGCTTCTGTAAGCTTCTCCCGGCGTCTGGCATCCAGGTCGGTGAAGCGGTTCAGATCATCGGTTTGTTTGCCGCGGTTTTGTAAGCCTGTACGCACGCGGTCCGGTTCATTACGCAATAATTTCGCATCCAGCAAAGTTGAAACGCCTCCCGCAAGGGATTGATAAGTTGCTTCATCAATTCTTCAAGTCTTACCCTCTGTATTGCCTAACCATATTCAAAAAATACGAGTGAAAGCCATAATCATCCGTCAATTCGGGATGGAAGGATGCAGCGAGCAGATGCTCCTGCCGCGCGGCAACGATTTGTCCGTTATAGACGGACAGCACATCCACCGCTTCGCCCACGGATTCGATAAGGGGAGCGCGGATGAACACTGCTCTGACCGTGTCCTCCATTCCCTTCACTGCCAAATCCGTTTCGAAGCTCTCCCGCTGGCGTCCGAAGGCATTGCGGGCCGCGACCATATCCATCAGCCCAAGATGGGAATCCGGTTGTCCGGGAGCTTGTCCCGTGATCTGGCTGGCAATCAGAATCAGTCCGGCACAGGTGCCGAATACAGGCTTCTTCTCTTCGGAGAATTCCCGAATGGCATCAATAAAGCCGTACGTGCGCATCAGTTTGCCGATGGTAGTGCTTTCCCCGCCGGGGATGATCAGACCGTCGATCTCCTTGAGCTGCTCCGTCCGCTTGATGACAACCCCTTCGCCACCCGCCAATTCAATCATACGCACATGCTCCGCTACTGCGCCTTGAAGGGCAAGCACGCCTATCTTCATATCCATTCCTTCTTTCTCTCCTGCCAAGCAACGCGAGGCAGGAGAGGCCTCTAGCTGCCTCATCCTGCCCGATTTGCGAGCCTGCCCCGCAATTCAGCTATACAGAAGCTCTTTCCTGATCAGGACTGCTTTTACCAGCCGCGGTCCTGCATGCGTTGGGTTGCGTCCAGCTTGGAAATTTCAATGCCCTTCATGGGAGTGCCCAGGTTCTTGGACAGCTCTGCAATGAGTGCATAGTCTGTGTAGTGGGTAGTAGCTTCCACGATCGCCTTGGCGAACTTCTCGGGGTTGTCCGACTTGAAGATACCGGAGCCTACGAATACGCCGTCAGCACCCAGGTGCATCATCAGAGCCGCATCCGCCGGAGTGGCCACGCCGCCTGCCGCGAAGTTAACCACCGGCAGCTTGCCGGTTTTGTGTACTTGCAGCAACAGCTCATACGGAGCGCCCAGGTTCTTGGCTTCCGCCATCAGCTCGTCCAGGGACAGGCTTTGCACCTTGCGCAGCTGCGCGTTGATCATCCGCATATGGCGTACCGCTTCCACGATATTGCCTGTGCCCGGTTCACCCTTGGTACGGATCATGGACGCGCCTTCGCCGATACGGCGGAGAGCTTCACCCAGATCGCGTGCGCCGCAAACGAAGGGAACGGTAAATTCCTTCTTATTAATATGGAACACTTCATCGGCAGGCGTGAGCACTTCGCTCTCATCGATATAGTCGGCACCCAGTGCTTCCAGAATCTTCGCCTCTACAAAATGACCGATACGGGCCTTGGCCATAACCGGAATGGTAACGGCCTTTACAACGCCCTCAAACACAGTAGGGTCAGCCATACGGGCAACGCCGCCAGCCGCACGGATATCGGCAGGTACGCGCTCCAGCGCCATTACGGCGGAGGCTCCAGCCGCTTCTGCGATCTTTGCTTGCTCGGCGTTCATAACGTCCATAATGACGCCGCCCTTTTGCATTTCAGCCATGCCTCTTTTTACACGGGAAGTTCCTGTTTCCATCGAGATAACCCTCCTAAACATTATGTCCCAATGCGCAGTTGGCGCCGGAATTTACAAGTGGTGTTATAAAAAGATTCTAACCATTGATTTTACAGGAACACCCGCCATTATACAACCGCGAAAGGGCGATTCCTCCAGGTTTTTTGCCGATTAGAACAAATTCGTAAAGAAATGTCGGATGGACCGCATCATCAGCTTAAACCAGCCCGCCTTCTTCACGTCTTCCTTGGCCACCAGATTCACATCGTACGTTTGATTGTTGTAGGTTACGGTCAGTTTGCCCAAAACCTCGCCTTTTTCCACCGGCGCCACACGGACATCCTCAGCGGCAGGCTCCCCCACCTTCACAATCTCCTCGTCCTTTACACCTTTCTTCACCAGAATGGACAAGGCCGATTGGGTCACCACAGGCACATCCGTATGGATTGCCTTTTTGACCTCTACTGTTTTCAAGGCATCCACTTCTGTATCCGCCTTGACAATTTCCTTCATTTCAAAGGTATTAAACCCGTAGTTCAACAGCTTGGCCGTTTCCAAAAAACGCTTCGGCTCCGTCTTCGCCCCCATAACCACGCTGATCAGTCTCATTCCGTTGCGCTCGGCGGTCCCGGTAAAGCAATATCCGGCCTCGTTGGTATGCCCGGTCTTCAAGCCATCCAGGCCTTGAAACACATACTGGCGGAAGTTGGGGTTGCTTTGATTGCCCTCCAGCATCCAGTTCCAGTTGATCATAGGGGACTTATCCGTTTCGCGCAGCTTTTTGGACGGAATCTTAGTAAATTCCAGCACTTCTTTATGCTCATTCAAAATATGATAAGCCAAGGTGGCGGCATCTCTTGCGGACATAACAGTTTCACCCTGCAGGTTCTTCGGGGCATATTTCCCCATATCGATCCGGCTCAGGCCTGTGGAGTTAATAAAGTTGGCATCCTTGGACAGCCCCAGCTTACGGGCCGTATCGTTCATCAATGCTGCAAACTGCTCTTCGTTGCCTGCTACCTTCTCCGCCAATGCCACACTGGCATCATTGCCCGAATAAATAGACATGGCCTCAAACATGCTGCGCACAGTCAGGGTCTCATTCACCGCCAACAGCTGTCCGGAACCGATGGTATCCGCCGCATGCTGGGAGGTTGTAACCGGGTCTTCCCACTTCAACTTGCCACTCTTAATATCTTCCAGAACCAGATACTCGGTCATCATCTTGGCCATACTGGCCGGAGGCAGCGCCACATCCGCATTGTTCTCGTACAATACCTGTCCGGTAGCCGCATCCATCAGAATGGCGGAGGAAACCTCCAGCTTCAGATCGGGCGCAGCATCTGCTGCATGCGCATGTCCTGGATCATGAATGACGGCAAGATGCAAGGAAACGACAGCTGAAAGAATCATGACGCCAATTCTACTTTTCTTCGCAACGGCTTTCTTCACTACCCACACTCCTATAAAAAATGATTATTCACATTGTTTTATTGTACCATAGATTACCCTCTGTTTTGTAACCCGTTTTGTTAGGCACCAAATCTCCAAAATTATAATTGGTTAACCGTATCCCGGCATAATAAAAAAACAGGACAAGCGGCTAGGCTCATCCTGTTGTAATCTATTCCAACTGTCTCCCGGGCTTACAAGGAGTAGTTTGGCGCTTCCTTCGTAATTTGCACATCATGAGGATGGGATTCGCGGAGACCGGCTCCGGAGATCCGTACAAACTGGGTATCTTCCTTCAGCTGCTCCAGATTGGCAGTTCCGCAATACCCCATGCCCGACCGCAAACCGCCGATTAATTGATGGATCGTATCCGCCAAGGGCCCTTTATAAGCCACACGGCCTTCAATGCCTTCCGGAACCAGCTTGCTTTCGTTTTCCTGGAAGTAGCGGTCCTTGCTGCCGTCCTTCATAGCCCCAATGGAACCCATGCCGCGGTATACCTTGAAGCGCCGGCCTTGATAAATCTCCGACTCTCCAGGGCTCTCTTCCGTACCAGCGAACAGGCTGCCGATCATAATCGCCGAAGCGCCTGCAGCAATGGCCTTGGTCAGATCGCCGGAATACTTGATCCCGCCGTCGGCAATAACCGGAATGTTGTACGGGCGCGCAGCCACGGCACAGTCATAAATGGCGGTAATCTGCGGTACACCGATGCCGGCGATAACGCGGGTGGTACAGATGGAGCCAGGCCCAATGCCTACCTTAACGACGGATGCGCCTGCTTCGATCAAGTCCCGAGTGGCTTCAGCCGTAGCAACGTTACCGGCAACAATCACCAGATCCGGATATGTCGCGCGGATATTGGCGACCGCATTGAGGATGTTACGTTGGTGTCCATGTGCGGAGTCTACCACAATCAGATCCACACCGGCTTGTACCAAAGCGGTTACCCGTTCCATGGTATCCTTGGAGATCCCTACCGCAGCCCCTACCACCAAACGTCCCTGCGGGTCCTTCGCAGCGTTAGGGAACTGGATTGCCTTCTCAATATCCTTAATGGTGATGAGACCCTTCAGCTCATAGTTCTCATCCACCAGAGGCAGCTTCTCGATCTTATGCTTTTGCAGGATACCTTCCGCTTGTTGAAGGGTAGTTCCCACAGGAGCAGTGACCAGGTTGTCGCGGGTCATAACTTCTTTAATCTTGATAGAGTAGTCATGGACAAACCGCAGGTCCCGGTTGGTCAGAATCCCAACGAGCTTATTGGCTTCGTTGACAATCGGTACGCCGGAAATCCGAAATTTGCTCATCAGCTCTTCCGCATCATACACATGGTGCTCCGGAGTAAGAGAGAACGGATTGGTGATAACGCCGCTTTCGGAACGCTTCACCCGGTCTACCTCTTCCGCCTGCTGGCTAATGGTCATGTTCTTGTGAATGACGCCTATTCCACCCTCACGGGCAATGGCAATCGCCAGCTGAGATTCTGTGACGGTATCCATCCCGGCACTCATGAGCGGTATGTTGAGCTTCAGCTTGGAACTGAGTCTGGTGGAGACATCCACTTCCCTCGGCAGTACATCAGACTTCCGGGGCATCAACAACACATCATCAAACGTCAGTCCTTCTTTAGCAAACTTCGTTTCCCACACGCCAAATGGCCTCCTTAAGAGTACGTTTTCCCGATATTTTTGCTATTGTACCAAATGGTCAATTTTAATGTCAACCCTGGACATTTTTTGTCTCCAAACTAACCATTTATTTGTAATGAATTAGGATGGTTTGTGGAAATATGGATCAAACTGTATAATAGCCCCGTTTAATTATGAGGTACTCTAATCCTCTCTTGTCTCCTCTTGCCCTCTCTGCTCCTCTATGCCTCTCTCTGGTTTTTTGCACCCACACTTACGGACACCAGAGCCCTTATTTGCTCGATATAGCGCTATCCTAAACTCTAACGGACACCAGGGGTCTTATTCGGCTGAAAAGGTGCGTCCACCGCCTCCATTCACCCAAATAGCGTCGCTGGAGTCCGTTAGAGTAGCCAACCCCCTGTTTTGAAGTAAATAGCGTCCTATCGGTCCGTTAGCATTCTGGGGAGCACAGTTGAGAGGTTATGTTGGGGGGAGGATGGGAGATGATGTTTGAGAAGGCGCAGTGCAGAGTCTTGAATGGATATAACGCCTCTCCAGTCCGCTAGCCGCGGGAGCACAGCAGCCCAATCCCAACAAAAAGACCCTCTAGCGTGAGCTAAAGGGTCTGTCTGTGCTTGGCAACGTCCTACTCTCCCAGGACCCTGCGGTCCAAGTACCATCGGCGCTGGAGGGCTTAACGGTCGTGTTCGAGA
>JAEWAA010000271.1 GCA_023391955.1 Bacillota bacterium
TACAGGCCCGGCCGTGGGTGGAGCGTACGAAGTTCTGGATCACGATAACCGTGATAACGGTAAAGAGGAATACCCATCCCCAGGTGGTTTTGGCAGGGATACCGCTTAAGCCCGATGCGCCGCCTACATACTCCGTATTCAGCAAGGCAATCCGGATAATTTCCCCAAGACCCAGGGTGGCAATAGCCAGATAATCCCCCTTCAGACGCAGCGTAGGTAAACCGATGAGGAAGCCGAACAAGGCGGCAACTGTTCCGCCTGCCACAATCGCCAGCGGGAAAGCCCAATTAAAGTCCAATGTAAGGATGGCTGACGTATATGCGCCAAGGGACATAAATCCGGCATGGCCCAGAGAGAATTGTCCGGTAAAACCGTTAATGAGGTTTAGCGATACAGTGAGGATGATATTGATACAAATGAGGATCAGGGTGGTTTCGGCCACATCATTCAATGTTCCGCCGGACACCAGCACCTGGAAGATAAAAAAGACGACGAGACAGCCAACCAGCATGGAGGCAAAGGGTTTTGCTGCTTTCAGCATGGCCGGCACCTACACTTTCTCCCGGATGTTCTTGCCGAACAAACCGGAGGGTTTGAAAATAAGAATGAGGATGAGCACAGCGAAGGCAACGCCGTCACGCCACATGGAGTAGCCTACGGAGGAAACGCCGGTTTCCACGGTTCCCAGAAGCAAGCCGCCAACAAGAGCGCCTGGAATGCTGCCGATTCCGCCCAAAACAGCGGCAACGAAGGCCTTCAGGCCGGGAAGCATACCCATCAGCGGGTCAACAGAATTGTACGTCATGCCAAAAATAACGCCGGCTGCAGCTGCAAGTGCAGAACCGATGGCAAAGGTGGAGGAGATGGTCCGGTCCACATTAATGCCCATCAAGCGAGCTGCTTCCATATCGAAGGATACGGCGCGCATGGCCTTGCCTGTTTTGGTCTTTTGGACAATGTATTGCAGTACAACCATCAGCAGAACGGTAATCAGCAGAATCATAATTTGGTTGGAATCAATCTGCAGGCCCAGAATTTCAAACTGCTTCTTGGCGATGATCTCAGGGAAACCCTTGGGCTGCGGCCCGACAATAAAGATGCCGCCGTTCTCCAGAAGGAAGGATACGCCTACGGCCGTAATCAGGATGGAAATCCGCGATGCATTCCGCAGGGGACGGTACGCAATACGCTCGATGACCATGCCGAGAATCGCACTGAAGGTCATGGAGAAGACCAATGCCACGAGAAACACCACAACCGGGGGAAGATTGTATTGATCCAAGCCCTTGGCAACATAGAGGCCTGCGAAGGCGCCTACCATAAATACGTCGCCGTGTGCAAAGTTAATCAGCTTAATAATGCCGTAAACCATGGTATAGCCCAAAGCGATGAGTGCGTAAATGCTTCCCACCGACAGACCATTGATGATCTGTTGAATGTAATATTCCATTAGTACACCTCTCGTATGTTAGGAATGTGTGAGTAATTATAACATCATATGTCGCAGGTTGTAAATAATAATTTAATCCCCCTTTTGTTCCGTCATTCAAAAACAAACGTCTCCCCAGCGAGGACAAAAATGATTTATTGCTTCATAGATTAACACAAAAGCGTGAACTTGTGATATAAGTTTACACACAAAATGTGTACAGTTTTTTAACAATGGTTATTAAGCTGGTCAATTCCTAAAAGGTTCCCTGCTTTCCGGTTTTTTCCCGGTTTAATTCAATATAAAAAAGGCGGCCGGACTAGGTCCGCCGCCTGCGTTTATGGTTGGATCTCATTATCTGCCCTTCATCTCCGGGTTGTTGTTATGGATCGGAGGAAGCTGTCTTGTGCCGCTTGTCATTGGAGATTGGCATTTCCAGCACGTGGGGATGGATTCAAAGGAAAAGTTATTCCTCATCCAGCATGTACATTCCTCGTTCGAGCATACCCAAACAGCCGTTGCCTCGCAGGGAATCTCTTCCCTCCATTTATTCCGTGAATACATGAATATCCCTCCTGGCTTTCCGGATAATCTTTTTCGGACTAAATCGAGGTTAGCGGACTAGAGGCGCCGCCGCTTACGCTCACGGGTCAGTGTATCATACAGCGCAAAAAAATAAAAAGCCGCTCCCAACCATTAAGGCTAAGGAGCAGCTATGATCGTCAGATCTTACAGCTTAACAACGTTTTCGGCTTGCGGGCCGCGGTTGCCTTGAACTACGTTGAACTCAACGCGTTGGCCTTCGTCCAAAGTCTTGAAGCCTTCGCCAACGATAGCGCTGAAGTGAACGAATACATCGTTGCCGCCTTCAACTTCGATGAAACCGAAGCCCTTTTCTGCGTTGAACCATTTAACTGTACCTGTTTGCATGGTATTACCTCCAAAAAGTTTGTTCAATATGGCCTACTTATTCCTAAAAATAAAAAATCCGCATAAATGAAAAGGTTATGATTGAGATAGATAACCTTTGCCATTATGTGAATTCAGGTTTCCATATCGTTGAAATCATCATACCACATTGCGGACAGCATTACAAATTTTCGGGAGAATATTTTTTAGTTATAAAAAAATCCTCCGGAGGGCAGTCCCCCGGAGGATTTTTCTCTTCCTAATTAAATAAGTCCGTCCGCACTCCTGCGGGAAAGCCTGGCCTTACTTGTCTTTCTTAGCGTGGGAGCCGTCACAGTTTCCAGAACCGTTCTTCGTATTGCCGCATGCACATTTGCCCATTAGGAACACCTCCGTTTTATTTATAATTATTTTTTTATAATAATAACACTCGAACTTACTTTTGTAAAGCTATATATCTTTAGTAAGAATGATTATCAGTCGCAACTGCAAATTAATGTAGTCTTAAGCTTGTCTTCAGGCCTTATTCAGCTTGCCCCGCCATAATAAACTCTGCGGGCGTATTCGCCGCCTGACGGCCATTTTATTTAAATAAGAGAAGGGATGTTACGTATTTGAAAAACACATCAGGAATAAGCCGCATTTGGATGGTTTCCTCCTTTGTTCTGCTGGCAGCGCTTGTTATTTATATTATTATTTATCCCCCCGGAAAAACCGAGGACGATACTGTAGCCAAGGTAAACGGAAGTCCCATCCTGAAATCACAGTTATACAGCGCCTTGGTGAAGGCGGGCGGTACACAGACCCTCGAAACCATGATCAGCGAGGAACTGGTGAAGCAGGAAAGTGATAAGGCCAATATTCAAGTTACGGATGCCGATCTGGAGAAGGAATTGGACCAGATCAAAAAGTCCTTCTCTTCCGACGAGCAATTCGCCCAAGCTCTTGCTACCTATAATATGACTCTGGAATCGCTGAAGGCGGACATGCATGTTCAGGTGCAGCTGCGCAAGCTGCTTGAGCCGCAGGTGAAGATTACGGATGAGGAGATCAAAACCTACTACGACACCAATCTGGAGTCCTTGAAAACCCCCGAGCAGGTCCGTGCTTCGCACATCCTGGTAGCGACCAAGGAAGAAGCCGAGGCTGTGCTGGCCAGCCTGAAGGGCGGGGCCGACTTCGCCGCTCTCGCCAAGGAAAAATCCACCGACACTGCTTCCAAGGAAGCGGGCGGGGACCTGGACTTTTTCCCCAAGGGATTGATGGAGGAGCCTTTCGAAACAACAGCCTTCGCCCTTAAGACTGGCGAGCTGAGCAGTGTGGTGGAAACCAGCCACGGGTTCCATGTCATTAAGGCAACCGATCACAAGGATGCGGCAACGCCTACCCTGGAGGAGAAGAAAGAAGAAATCCGCCAAACCCTCTCCGAGGAGCAAATTTCTACCCTGTCCCAAAGCTGGCTTCAAGAGAAACGTTCCGCGGCCAGTGTGGAAACCTTCCTGCAATAGCCACTCATGCTGCGGCTTCCGCTGCATCGAGGGCCGATAAAATGTCAGTGAAGCCTTGTAAAAGGCTGTGTCGGGGTAAAGGCGTGGCTA
>JAEWAA010000297.1 GCA_023391955.1 Bacillota bacterium
CCTCAACTCCAAATCGGCGGAGGATATCATGAGCCTGCTGGCGGGCATCAACCAGGAAGGCACCGCTATCTTGCTTGTGACCCATGACCCGAAGGTCGCAGCCAGAGCGGATAGAGTTCTGTTTACCAAGGACGGAAGCATCGTCTCCGAGCTGCATTTAAAGAGGTTCAATCCCCGGGATATAGAGGCCCGGGGGGAACAGATACTCGCCGGCATGGCGGCAGTGGGAATTTAAGTTAATGAACCCCTCCCTGCACCGGGGGGAGCTCCTGATATTCCTTCCGGGCCTGCACCACTTCGATAATCGTATTCACCAACCCGGTCATCGCCTCACCATCGCGGCTCTGGTCGCATTCGCTCCACTGGTAGCGGTAGTTGCTGTGGATTGTTTTTACCTTCAGATCATAACGGATATGCGGCTTCATGTTGCAGGCTACGGTTAATTCCTTCGGCATCTGAAAATTGGCCAGAACCATTGTCTTATAGATGGCCCTACGTTCATTAGGGGTCAGTTCAAAATCATTCACCTCGGCGACTTCCCCATTCAGAAGATCCTTCACCAACCGTTTCCCAACGGTATCGATGACATTCCCGTGCCCGTACCCGTATTGCAGGACGAATTCAAAGGTTCTTTGATCCGTCAATTCATACCAAAATCCGAACAACTCCACCCGTTCCTGTTGCCCATCACACCCGGAGAGGACATATATTGTCCTTGTATCTGTTTCTTCTTTGCTCAGGCTGCTGCAGGAATACGTATCAATAAGGGAGTCCCCATATGTATCCAACGTGTCGTCCGACCAGACCTGTATTCTCCCATCCTCATACTTGAGATCATCAAAAATAGGATCACCCTCCACCGTGTATTGAACCACACGCAAATGGCCGCTTTTACGCGCGATCAATTCATCCAGTTTGCCAACATTCAGCAGAATATTCCCATTCCGACGAATCACATCTTCACTTTCATTGATGCTGCTTTCAGAAACAGGAGCGGAAGGCTCATTGAGGTCCACGTAACACAGGGGAAACCCGCCACTATTCATGCAACCCGTTAGAGCCAGAACAACCAGTACAAGCGTAAGCAAAGGTCTCATGCTCCTACTCCTCCTCGTCGTAATTCCCTTCCATTATTTGACGTTGAGGATCCGGAAAATGTTTCTGAACAAATTTTTAATATCAGAGACATTATCGTAGGAGAGTTGAAGATGGATACCGTTTAATGAAATCAAAAGCAAATCCAGTACCAATAAATCGTTCCTTGTAATAAAAGAAACTCTAAGAGGATAAAAGCTACCCAAAATGAATATAGAAAGTACAATTGTAGATTGGGGAATCATTCCCCTCCTCACTCCATAGTAACAAAAAAAGAAAAGGCGTATCACTTAAGTGATTACACCTGTGAGATTAATTAATCCCAAACACGTACTCTTGGAATCCCTGCCGTTCTTAAGTAATCCAGCAATTGGCCGGTATGGACTGATTCATGATAGGCGACTCTTAGCAACATGTCCCCCAAACTTCGTATATAACCTGAATCAGAACGATCAATTTTAATACTTGTTAAATCTTCTTCAGAAAATAACTTAATCGTTTCTAAGAAGTGATTTCTATATGGTTCTGCAAATTCCAATTCCGCATTTACGGTAGAAAAAGGTTGTTTTTCAAAAGGAGAATCAAATACTGCCAGACTGCCTCGATTTTGGATAGCTAGATGGTAATAATATTCACTTTCTAGAACATGCCTAATCATCTCTATACAAGTCATTGCTTCGTTATCGGGTTTCCATATTAGTATTTCTTGAGGAATAGATGTCCACACTTTAATACTTCTTCTTCGTACTTCATTGAAATTTAAAAGAATTAAATCAATTGAGTTCACTAATTTAGCCTCCTTTAGTTGGTGTGAATTAATTATATACGAATGAATGTTCGAATAAAAGAAAGCAATAAAAATTACGTCACAGTACACAGCAAGGAGCAAACGGCGCAGTAATGTGGGCTTAGGGGGCTGGATGTGGTCACTCGTTTCTCAGAGTGATCCGAGCATTAATATCGTATTAGCCGAAGGAACTTCTGGAAGCAGCCATTGCATGTAAGGCATTCTCAAAATAGCTATAAACTTCATCTGCAATTCCCAGAAACTCTTCAACAAGTACATGACTATCCAAGTAACAAGCATACAGATAATTAACTAAAGCGGGGTTAATCTCACAATAGTTTAATATGGCATTCTTCATCTTCATAATGTCATCTTGCCATACACCTGTATCTTCTAAAACCAAAGAGTATAATGCACGAATTAATCTCTTAGAATAACCTTTCATATACCTAGTTTTCATTGTGTTATCACTAGCATTAGAAAGTAAACTATGTATACGATTTACTTCCTCCTTCGTCTCTGTATTTAAGTCTAAAATGAACTCTGGAGAAATAATTATCGGTGGTACTTTTCCACCAATGTCATGACCATATATGCAAACACAAATTATCTTTACCCAAAAACCCCACTCATTTGGTTTACTTAATACATCGTCAATCGAGCAAATGATCGTATCAATCTTTGTTACTACTGGATATTCTTTCAAAAGCCTGTCTTTAATATTTGACAATCTTTCATAATCAATATCTTTGGGATTTACACATACAATAGTAAAGTCTGCATCTGACTTAAAAGGTTTAGCAGTTCCTTTTGGAATCGAGCCACACATATAAATACTATGAATCTTACCTTTGAATTCGGTAAGGATATTATCTATATACTTATCAACAAAATCCTTATATTCACTTTGTATTACAACTCTATTTATAACTTTTTCTAATATCATATAGACTCCTCCTAAACTAAGAACTTCTTTCGGCAAACCGATGAATATTTATCGGCGCTTCCCATTTGCACCAATGCTATTGCAAGCTGTTTCGGCAAAAGTCCGCACTACATCCCGATCAAACCGGGTTCCGGCATTACGGCGCAGCTCCTCCAACGCTTCCTCCGGCGAAAAGTGGGTTTGGTTGCCCCGCGGGGAGGTCATGGAATCGTAAGCGTCAGCAACAGCCAGGATCCTGGATGGTAAAGGAATGGCCTCACCGGACAAACCTTTTGGAAACCCTTTGCCATCCATACGTTCGTGGTGGCACAGGATGATCGGCGCCAATGAGGCGTATTCGCTGGCCGACTTCAGAATCTGGTAGCCCCGTTCCGGATGCCGTCTGAATTCCATCCATTCTTCCTCGGTGAGTGGCTCTGCCTGAAACAGCACCCTGTCGCTCAGACTGATTTTTCCAATATCATGAACCAAAGCGGCGGAGGCCGTTTCTTGCACCAGCTCCTCGCCCAGTCCCATTGCCACTGCTATAGTGCGGCTGATCTCACTGACCTGCCGGTTATGAGCTTCCTCTGCCGGACTTTTGGCGTATAAGGTGCGGAGAATCCGCCCGACCGTCTCGTTGTGCACCTGGTTGCTGTCCCGAAGCTTACGGGTATACATGGCATTTTCTGCTTCGAGAAAAATGTCTGTCATCTTCTGCTCCAATGAATCCTTCGTGGCGGATCCGAACGAAACGGAAAAAATCATAAATTCGTTTTGCTCCTCCGAAAGTGTCTGCTCCAGTTGACGGATGATCCCCTCTGCCAGCTCCCGATCCGTGCGGGGAAGCAGAATCACAAATTCATCCCCGCCAATCCGTGCTAAAACATCGTCTGTTCGGCAAGCCCCCTGCAATAAGGAGGCAATGCGGATCAACATCTGGTCACCCGTCATATGGCCAAAAGCATCATTTGTCAGCTTCAGACCATTGACATCCGCCAGAATGAAGGAAACGGGAAGATGCTCCTCTGTATTCAGCCGCTGAAGCTCCAATTCATAAAATCTGCGGTTGTGGAGACCCGTCAAGTGATCATGATAACTCAGATACAGAATTTCCCGTTCTGCACGTTTGCGCTCTTCAATATTGCGGGCAACGCCGACGATCTCAACTTCACCGTCTGCATTGTACCGGTACTTGGAGGATGTCTCCACCCAGATAGGGTGGCCGTCCCGGTGGAGGTTTTGGATCTCGGCAATGTATGGCTCATCCACGCTTGTCCCGCTCTGAAGAGCCTGGAGCCGCTGGGGAAACCGCTGTTTAATCTGCTCCAGAGATTCCCTGGCTACCAGAATGTCAACATTCGTTTGCATTGCCTCTTCAGGACGGTATCCAAACAAGGGATAGACAGACGGACTAATGTAAGTGAAGGCCCATTGGGTATAATTAAAGACCCAGATGACATCGGAGGCAAAATCGGTGATCAGCCGGTATTTTTCCTCACTCTCCCTCAGCATCTCCTCCATTCCTTTTCGCTCCGTAATATCATGGTGGGTGGAGAGGGTGCAGGGTTCGCCCTGGTAGTCGATCATCATCGCGCTGCCCATGGCCCACAGCTCCTTGCCCCGCATGGTGCGGAGATGCATTTCCCAGTCCTTGATCAGACCGTTTTGTTGGACAGCTTCAATGAAACGAAGCCGGTCCTCCGGGTGAATCCATATGGGCAAAGTCGTTTGGTTAGAAAGATCGGTTTCCTCCAATTCGAACAGTTTAAAGCCCAGCGGATTCGAGTAGCGGATGGTTCCATCCAGTGCAACAATGCTAAGCGAAAAGGGGAGATTATCGATGATCCGGTGGAATTGCAGCTCATTCTCCTTCAGAAGCCGCAGCAGCCGGACATGCTCCTCCACTTGCTTCCGTTCCTTGGTCACATCCAGAAAGTTCACTACAAAGCAAAACTTCTCCGGTGAATAGACCTGGATGCGGTACCACCGGCCCAAGGCCTCCATATATTCCTCAAATTCGGCAGTCCCTCCGTCCAGCGAAATCGCACCATAAGCCGCGATGTAATCGAAGGCCTCTCCGCGAATGCCGGGAAGAACCTCCGTCACCCGTTTGCCAATGATCGCAGACGTTAATCCAGTCATTTTCTCAAACGCGGGGTTAATCCGCAAAAACTCATAATCGCATGGCTTCCCTGCCTCATCGAGAATGATCCGGTGGTAAGCAAAGGCCATAGGTGAATGATCAATCATCGATTCATACGGCAAAGTCTCCATCCAATCCCTCTTTCTGTTCCGTTCAATGGTAGTAGATTTTACAACCATTATGTCATGCCCATACTTTTTTGAAAATAGAAAAAATTATTATTTCCAGAACATCCCTCGCTGGAAAAACCCTCCACTGCGCAGCAAAAAGACCGGCAGCCTCAGATGAATCATGCTGGCCGGTCTTGAAATAGATGGATTATTTTCAACGGATAAATGTTATGTCCGTCCGTTTACTTCGAGCGGATCCAAACCGTCATTTCTCCAGGTTCCCGGTTCCCCCAGTATGCGTAAGGAACGGCCGTGATCGTGACGCTTCTCTCTTCTCTTATTACAGGTCTGTACAGCTCATCCTTCCAGGATGGATCAGAACGCAGCCCCTGTCCGGACAACACCACGATACCGCCCAGCATATCGTCCTTGTAATGCGCTTGGAATTCAGACTGTACGGGAAGGCAGATATCCGTAAGATCCGGGCCGTTATCCGCTTCCTCCAGGCAATATACCAGCGGGCCATATTGCAAGGCGACTTTGCCGGCATTCTCGTGCACCTTGGGGTTCGATTCTATACGTTCGATGACCATGGCAAAATGTAGATGGATTTCGTCCTGGTTCATCCACCGTCTGTTGAGCCGGGCGTACCCCTGCTCGGTAATTGCATCCACATCCAGCGTCTCCCCATTCACCGTTATCCGGGGGGTTCTGCACCAAGAAGGAATCCGGAAGGAAAGGGTGCAGTCGGCTGCCTCTTCCATTTCGAGTCGAACCCGGATTTCTCCATCCCATGGATAACGGGTATCTGTGTGCAGGGTCAACCTTTTTCCTTGGACATCAAATATGCTTGCATTAGATGCATACAGGTGCATCGCAATCTTCGTCTCATCTTGTGTAAACATGTAAGTATCCAACGATGTCAATAGCCGTGCCAGGTTAGGCGGACAGCAAGCGCAGCCGAACCAAGGTACACGCTCGGTTTTGACATGCTGCATATCGTAACGGTATTGAGCGACTGCAGGATGAACCTCCAACGGATTTACATAAAAATAACGTGTACCGTCCAGCGAAACCCCGCTCAGCATCCCAT
>JAEWAA010000347.1 GCA_023391955.1 Bacillota bacterium
TCTCAACGGGGGCGCTTAGCCCCAAACAAGTAGCATTGTAATGAAACAGTAAGCATGAAGGTGGATGTGTCCAAAATTAGGGGGTTGAACCGGTGAGCGCCGCTATTTGGCCGGAATCGGCCTTCCCCGGATTCTAACGGCGGTAGGAGCCGCTATTGGGCACAAAACGGGCCGCTCAGCCCCTGCCGGGTGCAAATAACGGCCGTGGCCGCCATTAGATTTTTCAAGCGACCTTTTCAGTTGAATAGCGGCTGTGGCCGCCGTTAGATTTCCGGCACAGGGAACCAGCCGCAGACAAAGCAGAAAAGCGTGCGCCCCTAAGGGTTGCACGCCTTCACTTTCAAACGCAAACTACAACTTCGGAGCAGGCACGGTCTTGCAGCCCGTCGGCTTAATAAAATTGCAAATCCAGGAACCACTCCGGCTCCCCCGACTTGGCAATATTCCGGGCAATGTAAATGGTGCCGCTGTCCACCCAGTTGAGGCGGACCTTTTCCTCTGAGTTGATCTGCAGGCAGAAGGCCGGCTCTGCACTGTTCGGGCAATTCCAGCTTTGGGGATGCTGGATATTGCTGGCCCATCCGCCGATTTTGGTTCGTTTCAGATTATACAGCTCCTGGTCCTCCAGCAGTTCTTCCAGCTTTTCCTCCGTTACGCCGGGTACCGGAGCCAGCTCCGGATCATCATAAACCGGATAATCCTCTTTTTGCAGCTCCCATCTGCATTCGAAGCCTTTCCGCGGTGTGCTGCCCTTCGGCGGCTGCAAGGGCACCAGTCCTTCCAGTGAGTTGTAGGCCCGGATGCACCAGGTCCCCTCGCTCCGCTCATCAGCCAGATACTGATCCACATTGATATAAAAGGTGAGAATGGCAATATCCTTCAGCATATCGGGAACATAGGGTGCCTCTGTAAGATTTAATTGGCAAATGTAAGCCAGGGGCTCCCCGTTATGAACAGGCCAATCCTCCCCAGGCTTACCCACCGGAGTAAGAAAGAAGTTGCTGGCCAACGGGTTATTGGAAGGCCGGAAGCCGCCGACTGTTAAGACGGAGCATGGTCTGGTGTTCAGCTTTTTATATTCCTTCAACGGATTCATATGATCCTCCCTCACTAAACAGCTTAGCGGCCTACGTCTGCCATGGTCCCGATCAAATCGCATTCCAGCTCGTCCTTGAAGTGGACGCCGGGCATGACCAACTGGATGGCCATGGTGTCCTCTTCGAAGTGGCAGATGAACATGACCATCTGGAGTCTGTCCAAAAGATGCATGTGGATGAGCAGGGTGTGTGCATCCACCCAGGTACCCGAGGTACAGCAGGCTTCGGTGCCGCTGAACAATTGATCCTTGCCGGTGACCCAATGGTGCAGGCCAAAAGGCACCTCAGCAGCAGCCTCACCGCCTGCGCCCTCTCCACGGGTCAGCCGCAAGGTGGAGGCTTCCCCGGCGAAATCGAACCGGCAGCCCGTAAAGCCGTGGCGGTTGGGCTCCAGCCGGTAGAAACGGCCGTTAACCGCAGCGGCCATGACAGAATCCGGCTGGCCCGGAGGAAGCGAAAGCTGCAGGCCCGCCAGCTGCTCAGACAATCCGCTTCCGTCAGAAGCGGTAGATGCCATGGACTCGTCAGCAGTGCCGCGCTCCGGCAGTATGCCGGAAGCCATTGCCGCTAGGGAGTCATTCCCTGTCCCTTCCCCGTCCATAGCCGGATACAGCGCCTCCCACATACAATCCAAGATTACCTGATGGCCGTCCTTGACAAATTGAGTGTTGGCGGTAGAGATAAACACCGCATCCTTATCCGGCATCACTACCACGAATTGCCCGCCCAGCCCGAATGCAGCATATGCTCCGTTGCGAAGACGCCAGAATTGGTAGCCATACCCCGGTTTGCCGTCCAGCATCCCCTTGTGGCCGGAATTATCTGCATGGCGGGCTGTACTGCGGGCCACCCAGCCTTCGGGAAGCACCCGCCGGTCATTCCAAATCCCGTCCTGCAGATACAGCTGCCCGAAATGTGCCAGCCCCTCCGTGGTGCAGCGGATACCGCTGCCGCCTCTGTTAATGCCCATGGGGCAGAACTCCCACGTCAGCGGCCCCATGCCGATAGCATCGAACAACCGGGGCTGGAGATATTCGTGAACGGTCATTCCCGTGGTTTCTTGAAGAATGGCGCAGAGCAGGTTGGTTCCCGAAGTGTCGTAGGCGAACAGAAAACCCGGCGGCCGCTCCGGTTTGGAGGTAAGATAGGTACGCACCCAGTTCGGGGTCTCCGACGACGGGGCCTTGTGGTATACTGTGGTCATTTTCAGCAGATGCTCCACCGTCAGCTTGGCCGTATAAGGATGAACCTCTCCCGTAATGTGGTGTGCCAGCAGCTCCACTGCCTTATCCTGCAGATTGAATCTCCCCTCTCCAATGGCAATGCCAACGGCTGCGGAGGTTACACTTTTGCTGATGGAGAATATGGGGTGGAGCCTGTCCTTATCGAACGGAGCACAAAAACCCTCCGCCGCCACCTTCCCATGCCGCAGCAGCATAAAGCTGTGCAGGTTGACCTGTCTCTCCCGGATTAATCCGATAAATCGTTCAATTCCCTCGGAGGCGATGCCTACTTCTTCCGGCTTAACGCGTCCAAGCAAAGAGGCTGTTTCCAAGCCGTCCCCCTCCTTCTTTTTTCATCCATACCTTACCACTATCCCCACGATGCATCAACCTGCCCTCCCTTACTTTTTTTGTTAAGGATGTCACAGAAGTCCCCATTGGATTGTCTTACCCTATATGAAACCCATGAAGGAGGTGAGAGGTTTGCTGAAGGAGCATCCGGCACGCCCGGAGGAAACGGTCCTGGATTTGATCGTCCGCTTCCATACCCCCGTTTACCGGTATTGCTACCATATGCTGCGGCATAAGCAGGAGGCGGAGGACGCTGTCCAGGATATTTTCCTGAAGGTGGTCCAGCATTCGGCACAACTGGAGGAGATCCGCTCACCATCCGCCTGGATCTACCGTGTCGCCCATCATCATTGCTTGAATTTGGCTGCCAAAAAACGCCTTCAGCGTCTGCTCCCCGTCCGCCTTATCAGCTTAAGTCCAACTGTGGCAGAGGACAGCTGCAGCCGGGCGGATGAGACCATGGCCATTGAATCCATGTTAGCGCGTCTTGGTCCAGCTGAACGTTCCATCATGATTCTGCGGATTTTGGAGGATAAAAGCCATGAGGAGATTGCCGTCATCACAGGCACAAACCCCGCCGCAGTCCGCAAAAAATTCGAACGGGCCAAAAACAAGCTGCGTCAGGCATGCGGCCAAAAGGAGGAGGATATTCATGAACAAGAAGGCGTTTCATTCATTTGAGGAGTTCACCCAGGTCTGGAAGCAGGAAACTGTACCCGAACCCGGAAGGCTTAAGGAACTGGTTCTCTCCGATCCCCGCCCTTCCTACCGCTGGAAACGGATATCTGCCGCACTACTGTCCGTGTGTGTGCTTTTTACTGCAGGTACAACGCTGTCCGCCACCGTGTGGGATTGGCCCAAGCTGCGGAACAGCCAGGGAGAGGTAATATTCGGCTATGGGCAAACCAGCCCGGAGCAGATGGAAAAGGATGCGCGAAGCAGACAATTGTTCGAGAAGTATCGCGATATCCGGCAAAATGCGGAAGTAAACGCAGCTCCCGGCGAAATGAACTACTTGCTGATTACGGAGCTGTATGAGCTGGACCATTATTTTTATACGGCGCAAAAGAAAAGCGTGTTTACATCCCCTGAGACCCTGCAGACGGCTACCACCACAGCTTTTCAGCTGCCCGCTTATGTGCCGGAGAAGCTGGCCTTTCTTCAAGGGATCATCCAGTATGAGGGGGAGCCTGTGGATTCGGAAGCTCTATATCAGGAGGCGAAGAGGGCGGGATTGGCCTACATCGTCCGGTCGGCGAAGCTTAAACCGGAGGCGCTTAATATCTATCTGGAATACGGCGGTTCACCCGCCCCTGATGCACCGGCGGTTCCCGTGTTGAGAATCGGTATCCGGCCTGAACAGGATCTGTCCCTGGCGAATATGACCGCAAGCGATGCCTCCCAGAAAGCATATGAGATTGTTACTATTAAAGGGCAAGAGGCGCTTTACATCAAGGATGAACAGCTGCTCTACTTGCCGGTGCAAACCGCCGAGGGAGGATTGATCTACGAAATCCGGAGTGTGTTTACGCAAGACCGGGAACAGCCGGAGGGGAATGCGGGAAACCAGCCCCAGCCCGTTTCCAGGGAGGAGCTGGTGAAGGTAGCAGCAAGCTTGTTGAGGAATTAAGGGCTGTCGGGCAGCCTCTGACGACTTAACCTCGACTTACCCCCGCCGTCCGATCCTGCCGCTGATTTCCCCGCCTAACACGGAGGTGTCGAACAGTTGTTCAATGTGGTACACACCGGACGGCTGTTCCCCCCGGTAGAGCTCTGCCGCTACTGCCGCAGCAACCCGTGCCGTCATATCCGACTCCACGCTGCCGTGGAAGAAACGCTCCGCCTTATGCGGAACTCCTAATCTGCTGCCGGAGGCTTCCACCTTCAGCGCATAAGCTTCCGTACCGAGGCGCATCCGGGCAAAAAGTCCGGCGGCCCGCCGGGCCATGGGCTTAAAACGCAGCAGCTTCAGCACTCCGGCTTTTTTCATGACGAACAGGAGCCCTGTAACAAACACTGAATCAAAGCATAGCCGGGTGGCCACGGGGGTAACACCCAATGTCCCGGCAAGCGTATGCTGGTCGGAAAAGTTAAAGCGGTAGGCGGTTTTCCGGCCGATCCCTTCACCGAAGTCAAAGGTCTTACCTGATGTGAAGCTGGACACCTGCCGCCTCTGCGTTCCGGTTCCCGCCCAAAAATCCTGAGCCATATTCTCCACGGTCCATTCAATGGCCGCTCTCCCGTGGGCTTCGCCCATTCCCAGCATCAGGGCAATGTCCACTCTGTCCACTTGATCCATTCCAGCTATGGCATCCGCAGCAAGCAAATTGCTCATTCCCGGAACCAGCCCCACACTCAGCACAGCCGTTGCTCCCGCGGCCGCTGCTTCCTCATGCAGCTCCTCCATAGCAGCCATAAACCCTGCCTTCGCCGTCACATCCATATAATGGATGCCATGGGCGAGGCATTGCCGGGCAAAGTCCGTGTTCTCCTGATCCAGGCACATGACCACGGTTCTAACGTTGCTCATGGCCTCCGGGCTGAAGGGCAGGGAAACATCCAGCAGCATGGGCTTCACTGCGCCGTCTGTGGCGATGCTGAACTGCTCCGCTTTTTCCAGACTGCGCCCAGCCGCATAAACCTTCCCCGGAAACCGCTCCGCCAGCAATTTGCTTACAGTCTGCCCTACCTGCCCGTAGCCGCCCACAACCACAATATGCTCTCTCATGCTGTTTCCTCCTGCTACGCATGATTCCGGATCAACCGTCCGGCGTGCTTCAGGAATCCGCTGACGGCTTCCAATTGCTCCCCGTTTAAGGTATCGATATAGTCGAAAAGCTCACGGTCGAAGCGCTGATGATATTCCTCATGGAACCGGTAAGCCGTCCAGCCCTTTTCCGTCAGGTGGAGGCGGAAGCGCTTCTTGTCTTCCTCATCCTGTTCCTTCTTCACCAGCCCCCGCTCCTCCAGCTTCAACAGGGTCTTATGAATGACGGCCCGGGTAATGCCGAACCTCCGGGCGATCTCGGAGCTGTAGATGCCGGGATCGTCACCGATGGTCTTCACAATGTGGATTTCCCCGCGGTAAAACACCATATCCTCACTGCCGAAATCCAGCACATTGGTCCGGCTGTTGGCGATTTGCTCCGTCAGCGCAATAAACGAATGAATGACGTCATCCTTCATTTCTTTCATGGCTTATCCCTCCTGGCTGTATACAAATATCCGCTGAACGGTCCGTTGGGCAGCTGCCGGACAAGCTCCAGACCTGCGGTACGGCAGACCTGCTCCAGTTCCCCCGCATCCGGCCCGGCCGATAGCCCTGCCAGTCTTCCCGACAGCCAAGCCAGTACCGCTGCGGAATCACGGCTTTCCCTTTGGCTATATTGCCCAATGACCAGAAGAAACCCGCCGGGAGCAAGGGCGGCCCTCATCCGGCCAAGCAGATCCGGCAGAAACTCCCCTGCAAAATCCAGCACCCCGGAGGCGATCACCAGATTATATTCGCCTTTGAATCGGTCCCGGTTAAAATCCCCTTCCTGAACCTTGATCCGCTCCTGTGCGCCATACTGTCCAATAATCCGCCGGGTGGTCCCTGCCACGCCTGGATGCTCGAAGACCACCGCTTTACTGTTGGGATACCGCAGAACAAATTCTATGGCCAGCAAGCCCGAACCACCGCCTACATCCAAAACTTGAAGCGGCTCCGCCCTGTCCGGAAACGGCTTTTCCATTTCCCGAAGGAAAGCCTCCACTCTCCCGGTGGCGTACATCTCTGGTACCACGGCTTCAGCCAGCCCGGCAAAATCATAGGGCATCTCCGACGCTGCAGGTTCTCCCTCTCCGGCAACAAGCTGATCCATATGCTCCAGCGTGGTCATCTGCGAGCGGAACAGCAGAGCATCCCGGATGCAATGGCGGCTGTTCCGTGACAGATATTCCGCAGCCTCCGCCGTGTTGCGGTAACGGCCTCTCTCCTCCTGGATGAATCCGGCTGCCGCCAACGCCACCAGCACCAGCCCAAGCTGATCCTCCGGGAAACCGGCAGAAGCAGTAAACTCTGCTGCACTGGTCCAATGGTCCAAATGAGTAAACAGGTCCAGCCGTAGAACGGCTAACAGAAGCTGCGCCTCCCGCTGTTGGTGAAGGAGCGTATAGTAGCGGCTAGGTGTTGGAGCTGGGGTTTCCATCATGTGCACCGCCTTCTGATATATCAGTTTGTATACATAGCATACAAATAAATATTTTGTATGTCAAGCATACAAAAAAAGCCGTTGGAACAAAGGTTCCAAACGGCCTCTATCATGTGCCAGAGTTTCAGCTCTTCCTGGAATAACTGTTCAGCGCAGAGTAACGCAGCAGCCCTGACAGCATCAGGGGATTTAACTGGGTATTGCCGCTTAAGGCAGACATGAGAAGCGAATTCTTCAACGAGCTGCCGTAGCCACTCATCGGGTTAGCCGTCATGGGTCCCGCTAAAGCCAGTGAAAGCCAATCCCCAAAATTGGATAACGAGCTTTTGTCCCGGCTTCCCTCCTGCAGCTTGCCTGCAACCATTCCTGCTTCATAACAGCGGCAGGTACATACAGAGGAATTAACCGAATGAACCACATTCATATTTTCCACCCTTTCAAACGTCTTTTATAAAAGACTATAATTATAGTCCATTACTCCGCAGGAAACTCCTCAATGGTTCCCTTCATCCTTGCGGCTCGTTTCCTCCGCCTCGCCGGGGGATAAGGAATCTCCCAAATGATTCTGATTTTGCTTCTGCTGAACCTCACCAGCATCTTCTGCGGAGGTTTCATCTTCATCCTGCTTATGACCCACTTGCTTCGGCCTGATTGCGTTTCCTCTTTTTAACACCTCCTGGACCTCCATGGATTTTTGCATGATCCGGCCAGTCATTTGGGCGGCTCCGGCAAAATTCTTCTTGGCGATCATATCGGTTTTTACACGGTGCAAGGTTTTCATCTCGTCTAATTTTCCCGTGACCGCAAACAGGTTGACGGATTGGCGGACCGCTTGAAGCTGCTCCTCATTTTGATACCGCGCCGCTTCCTCCTGTGCCTTTTCGGCTGCCTTCGAAGCGGCCTCCTCCTTGATTTGCCGGCTTTCATCTATTGTTGCCTGCTGGAGATTTTGCTGCAGCTGTTGAATTTGCGCATTCAATTCCTTTATTCTGCCGGACTTGCTTTCCGGGGAGTCCTTGCTTTCCTTCACCTTTTCCAATTGCTGCTGCAATTGTCCGATTTGCCTGCGTATTTGCTCGGCCGCACTCGGCCGGCTGCCGCCTTTGGGATTCAGTGCTTCCTGGGAAGGCGAAGCCGGCTTTTGTCCGATCAACATCTGGCACCATCCTTTCACGATTGTACGGAAATGATTCGTTAGTACAGCTTGATCTGCTCCAGCTGCTGAAGGGTAGGC
>JAEWAA010000507.1 GCA_023391955.1 Bacillota bacterium
CCCCTACTCCTAGCCCTTGAACTCTTCCTCCCGGTAGGCGAAGAAGTTCTCCAGCGTTTCCTGCCGGCTATCCAGAAACAGCTGGTCGGCGATGGCCGACGCCAGCTTGGGCACCGCGTTCCGCGTACCGGAGATGGCTGAGGCGGACAAGCCGCAGCTGGCCAATGCAGAATAATTAAAGATAAATACCCCGTGCAGCAGCTTCTCCCCTTCCTCGTCCCGGCCCGTCAGGGCGAAACCCGGGGTCAGATACGGATGGGCGTCCAGCAGCGGGTTGGCCATTCCCGAAGGAGCCGCGTAGCGGTCCGCCCACCGGGCTGCATGGGGCTCCAGCAGCCGTAGCTCCGGCCGCAGGCCCAGGTCGCTCAGCAGGCCGGTGCTGATAATCAGGAAGTCGAAGCCGAAGCTTCCTTTAGGGGTGGTCACCCGCACCTCATCCCCCTCTTCCGCGACGCCCAGCCATGGGGAGCCCAGATGCAGCCGGAAGCCCGGCCATGCCGCTGCCCGCTGGTAGGTATCATTGGTGGGAGGCTGATTAAATTTGAAAAAGTGGGCGATCACCGCATATTTTTCGGCATCCGACAGGGTGTGGAAACGTTCGATCATGCCGGAAACCTCCATCTGCCGGATGGGGTTCACCGCAGGCAGCTTGTCGCGCCGCACAAACACGTGCACCTCCGCCGCCCCTTCGGTCAAGGCATAATTGGCGTTGTCGAAGGCCGAGGCGCCGCCGCCCAGAATGCCGATCCGTTTGCCCCTCAACGCATCGAAATCAATCCGCTCCGAGGTGTGGGCGTAGCGGCTTTTGGGCAGCTGCTCCGCTATCATCCGCGGAACATGCCATTCTCCCCCGCCCTGGATGCCGGTGGCCAGCACCACCTTCCGGGCCAGAATCAATTCCGGAGCTGCTTCCCCCCGGTTCCCGCTGCCCGTCGCCTTTTGTCCGTCAACAGCCCCTTCCCCGTCACTCGCTCCAGACACCTCCAGATGCAGCCGGTGCAGCCCATCGCCCATCGGCTCCACCAAGGTCAGCTTCCGGCCGTTGCGCACCGGCAAGGCCAGCACCTGCCTGAACCACCGCAGATAGTTCATCCATTCGCCCCGGGGAATCTTATCCACCTGCTCCCAGCCCTCCGGGCCATGCTGGGCTTCCCACCACGCCCGAAAGGTTAGTGACGGCACACCCAAATCAATGGAGCTCAGATGTTTGGGCGTACGGAGGGTAATCATTCTGGCATACGTGTCCCAAGGGCCCTCCAGCCCTTCGGGATTCTCATCGATGACCAACACATTGTAGATTCTTTCGCGGAACAGCCCGAAGGCCGCACCCAGGCCGCTTTGGCCGCCGCCGACAATGACAACGTCATACACATGGCCCTCCGGACGGGAGGTTGGCTTCACCCAAGCGGGTCCGCCGAAAGCGATGCAGGACAAATCTTGCTTCACACGCCGGTTCAGTTCATCCAAGCTCATGCTCCCACATCCTTTTGATCCATAATGGTGGTCTGGTATTTCCCTATTATAGCTGCAAAAAACCTCCATGAAAAATGAAAAACACGCTAAAACGGAGGATATATGCTGCACATCCCAGGTTATCTGCGGGCTATCGCCGGACAATATATCCCTCATATTTCCAAATATACGGATTCCGCCTGAACAAGTGGGCTGAGGATTATAGCCAATCCGCAGCAGGGTTGCGGATAATAACTCTGAAGGCAAGGCAGCCGGCCTGACCGTCCGGGTGTTTCAGGACGGTGGCAGGGAGAGCCTGCCTTGCCCGTGACTGTCATTTTATGCATGAAGGAGGAAAATGAATTGCAATTTTTGTGGAATGGAAGAAAACATGTCCTGAAGCAGACCGTTGTGTATGCCATGCTGATGTCGCTTCTCTTCAGCCTGCTCCCTCCGGCCGCTTATGCCGGTGAGCCGCAGACGGGGCAAACTCCGGGAGCCCCCCGCTATGTGGTAGAAGATACCTTCGAGGATGGTGTGCTGCCTTCCGGATACACGGTAACGCTGCCTACCTCTGTTGTGCCCGGACAAGCTGTTGAGGTAACCGATGTCAGCGGCACCGGAAACAGCTCCAGTAAAGCACTGATGGTGAACGATACGGGGGCGGGAAATGTTCAGTTCACCCGATCCTTCGATAAACAAACCGGGGATGTAATCATTGAATCGGATTTTATGTTTCCGCAGGAAAGCGGAACCTCCTCCCTGTTCGAGGTCAAAAATGCCGAAGGCAATAAAACCGCCTTTATTATTGGTGTCCGTGTTCCCACCCAGCCTGAGCAGAGGACCAGCGGTCAAACCCTGATCTATGATCTCAAGAACAGCCAATATTACGGCTTGATGAATCCGTTTTTGCCGTTGAATCAGTGGCATAACATCCGCATGGAGATTAAGACGGCGCAAAATAAAGTCGCCATCTATATCGACAGCCAGTTTGTGAATGAATTTAATTTCACCACTGCCGATGTGGGAAATATCGGGCAAGTGCTCTCCAAAACTCCCGGCGGCGGCAAGGGCCAGTTCCTGATCGACAACTTCAGGGTATACACCCCCTCAACCGGCGGAGAAAACGGCGGTGGCACTGGACCGGAGAATCCAGATATGGCGGCACCCGGCTCCCTGAACGGATATGTGAACGAGGTGAACGGCGCTCCAGCCGTATGGCTCAATTGGGAGTCCGTAACAGGTGCTGTTTATTACAATATTAAACGCAGCGACACCAGAGACGGTGCCTACACCACCCTGCAATCCGTAGCGCAATCCGTCTACTCTGTGATGGACAGCTCGGTTACGGCCGGGAAAACCTACTTTTACACCATAACGGCCAGCACCCACAATGTGGCGGCCGGAGCATCGGGAGGCATCGAATCCGCTCCCTCCAACATATTTGAGATTACGGCAGAGCTGCCGGACAGCGGCATCGCCGTGAATATCCCTGCTTTCCCCGGCGCTGAGGGCGGCGGCAAATATGTCACCGGCGGACGCGGTGGCGAGGTGTATATCGTCGATACACTGGCCGACTACACCAAGAATGAAGCGGCCATTCCCGGCTCTCTGCGGGATGCGGTGAGTAAGGACAACCGCACCATTATTTTCCGCGTAGGCGGTACCATTCATCTGAAGGAATCCCTGAACATTATCGGCTCCAATCTGACCATCGCGGGTCAAACGGCACCGGGAGACGGCATCACGGTGGCCGACTACACCACGAACATCAATGCCAATAACATTGCTATCCGGTATGTGCATTTCCGGTTGACCGACCGTTATCCCAGCGAGGATGACTCATTCGGGTCCCGGTATTACAAGAACATCATTATCGACCACTGCTCCTTCAGCTGGGCGGTGGACGAGGTTGTGAGTCTTTACGACAACGTGAATGTGACTGTGCAATGGTCCATTTCGTCGGAAGCCATGCTCATGACCACCCACCAGAAGGGCAGACACGGCTACGGCGGCATCTGGGGTGGCAAAAACTCCACCTACCACCATAACCTGATTGCCAACAGCACCAGCCGCAATCCCCGTTTCCCTACAGACAAGCGGGAATTCGATTCGGTGGATATGGCCAACAACATCATTTATAACTGGGGTCTGGCTTCCACCTACGGCGGCGGCGAGGGCAACTACAACGTGCGGGACAACTACTACAAGTACGGCCCCAGCACCTACTACGGCGTCCGCAGCCAGTTGTTCAGCGAAGCGGGCACCACCAATTACGACACTAATATGTATGTCGGCGGCAACTACATGGACAGCTCTCCCTCCGTTACTGAGGATAATTGGAAGGGCGTCCTGAAGATCATTGACCCCACGGTCAAGCACGATACTCCTTTTGAGGTTCGCGGGGAATATGACAACGACGTCGCTCCTGAAAATTACGGCACCTACCAATCGGTCCCCGCACTGACTGCTTATGAGCAGGTGCTGGCCGATGCGGGCGCAACCCTGCCCAGACGGGATGCCATCGATGCCCGGATCGTCAACGAAGTCAAGAACCGTACCGGCTATCACATCAACTCCCCCAAGGAGGTAGGCTGGCTGTACGAGGATTACACCACTGTCCATTCGGATATCGTGGATACGGACAAGGACGGCATTCCCGACAGCTGGGAAACGGAGCATGGCCTGAACCCGCAGGATGCCTCCGACCGCAACAAAACCAATCTGGCCAAGTCCGGCAGCTTCGCCTCCATTGGTATTGTACCCGGTTATACCAACCTGGAGGTCTATCTGGCCTGGCTGATCGAGGATCTGAAGCAGGGCAGCAGGCATGTGGACAATCCCTATGTCACCCTGCAGCTGACAAACAGCCAGAACAATCCGCTTGGCAATAACAGCATCGCTGAAACCGGCAGCAGCCTGAACTTGTCGGCCACAACCCTGTCCGGTTGGGGCAAAAGCATCAGCAAGGTGGAGTTCATCATCGACAGCCAGCTGGTGGGAACGGCAACCTCGTATCCGTACACCTTCACCTGGAGCGATATCCCGGAGGGCACCCATTACCTGGTGGCAAAAGCGACAGACAGCACCGGATTGGCTACCCATACCGGCAATATGACGGTGCATGTGAATACCACTACCACTACAGGAGACTGGGGCTCCGCAGATATCGGCGGCTCTGCCCCCGGGTACATTCCGGGACATCTCTCTGTTAAAAATGACGGCAGCCTTACCCTGAAATCCGCGGGAGACATCGGCGGCAAAGCGGATAACTTCCATTTTGCATACCAGGAGCTGACCGGCAACAGTGAAATTACCGCCCGGATTGACCATATCACCGCGACGGATGATAATGCGGAGGCCGGTGTGATGATCCGCGAGTCCCTGGACCCGGGTTCCCGGATGGCCCTTATGGCCGTGTCGTATGTGAAATACGGCAAACAAGGTGTGATGCTGGTGCGCAGCGAAAACGGCGGCAGCACGCAGCGTATTGAAAACGAAGTATTTGTATCCACGCCCCACTGGGTCAGACTGGTCCGGTTCGGCAATCAGGTGACAGGCCTGATTTCGGAGGATGGAGTAAGCAACTGGCGGAAGGTGGGCTCCGTTACGCTCAACCTGCCCGATGACAAGCCCATCTATGTGGGTCTTGCCGCAGATGCCTCCAAGCCGGATGACGACGTGTGGAAATATAACGCCTCTTCCTTCGGGCAAGCGGTTATCCATGCCCTTCCCGATGACTATCCGGTAGCTCCGGCAGGATTGAAAACCTCTATTGAAGAGGGTGACAACGAAATCAAGGTATCCTGGGATGCGGCGGAAAATGCCCATACCTATACGTTGAAGCGCGGCGACACCCCGGGCGGACCGTACAAGGTGATCCAAACCGGAATTACTGATACCTTCTTCACCGACTCCGGGCTGGTTGCCGGAAAAACCTATTATTATGTGGTGTCCGCCACCAACCAGGCAGGCGAGCAAGGTTTTGATTCCTCTGAAATCAGCGGCAAACCCACCGGTCCTGCGGAAAATATCTTCTACGTAGATGACAGCTTCGAGGAGGAAGCCATCGATTCCACTCCAACGGCTTATGTGCCCAGCCTGCCCAAGAATGGCGGCTTTGAGGCTGTGAAGGTCGTCACCGTAGAAAAGGACGGCAACCCGGACAACAAGGCGCTGCTGGTGGCCGATCAGGGGGCCAATTCGGATGAAACCCTGCAAAGCGTCAGCTTTTTCCGCCAATTCGAGTCTCTGAAAAATACGGTTGTTATCGAAGCGGACTACATGCTTCCGGAGGCAAGCGGTAATGCGGTACTCCTGCAGATCAAGAGCCGGGACGACAGCAAACGGGCCTTCTCCATCGGCATGCGCAAGCCCACCCTGCCTGCCGATGCCAACAAAAACGATATTACTCTCGTGTACGACAACGGCTCCTCCAGCTTTTATGCGCTGATGGATGTGCCATATACCAGCTTCAAGAACCAATGGATTACGATTAAGCTGAAAATGAATGTGGCTGAGGGTTATGTCACCATCTCGGTTAACGGCAAGGAAATCGCCACCTTTACTGATTACAAGGATATCGAGAACTTCAAAAACCTGGGCATCGGCCGGTTGTACTCCGCTACTCCGGGCGGCGGCTCGGGGACGTATTACATCGACAACGTAAAAGTGTACGTGGAGCCCATTGCCCATCCGACCGGGCTAAAGGCTACTGCCGGTGACGGCATGGTAAACCTGAGCTGGACCGCTTCTGAAGGTGCTGAAACCTATACCGTCCTGCGCAGCACCAAGGAGGAAGGGCCGTTTACTCCGGTGGAGTCGACAGAGGCTCAAGCTAACCCGGTACCGGCCGCGGTGACTGCGTTTACGGATAAAACCGCCGTGAACGGCACCATCTACTACTACGTGGTGATCGCCGAGAACCAGCAAGGCAAATCGGCATATTCCAACGTTGTGAGTGCAGCGCCTGTTGCAGCCGAAGTTGAGGAGCCTCTAACACCTCCCACCGGGCTAAAGGCTACTGCCGGTGACGGCATGGTAAACCTGAGCTGGACCGCTTCTGAAGGTGCTGAAACCTATACCGTGCTGCGTAGCACGGATGCTAAAGGAACGTTTGAACCGGTTAAAACAACAGAAGCACAGCCAAACCCGGTTATGGCTGCTGTAACAGAGTTTGCTGACAAGACCGTAACCAACGGCACTACTTACTACTATGTGGTTATTGCAAATAACCAGGAAGAGTCCTCCGTTTACTCCAACGTTGTGAGTGCAGCGCCTGTTGCCACGGATAATGGCAATGGCGGGGGTGGCGGGGGTAACGATAACGGAAATAATGATGACGGAGACAACGGGAGCAGCGACAACAGTGGAAACACCGGAAACTCTGGCGGCGTTAATCCGGCTCCATCCACTCCTGCCCCTGGGCAAACTGCTGATGGCATCGTTTTAGGCAAGGAAGCTGCCCAAGTACGTGAAGAGCAAACGCACGATGGCGCCAAGCTGCAAATTGCAGCAGTGGATGCAGCCAAGCTGGCGGATGCCCTTAAAAAAGCCGCAGCCGACAAAGCTGGCAAGGTTACACTGGATCTGAGCTCAGCCACCGGTAACGCAGCTGCTATACGAGCGGACCTTCCGGTATCGGCTCTCACTGAAGCCGGAAGCACGGAACTGCTGGTCAAAACCGCTTTGGCAGAAGTGGAGCTCCCGTCGCAACTGATC
>JAEWAA010000300.1 GCA_023391955.1 Bacillota bacterium
GTCCTTCTCCGCATCCAGCCCCGACGTCTCAAAATCAAAAACCGTAATGTATGAATCCTTCATTTCATTCCCCGTATCCTTCATATATTTGAAATAATGAGAACCATAATCATCCATTCGCCATTCCCGTTGGAAAATCCTTCTTCCCAACGAAGATACGGCCCGGTCTTGACCTTTAACCTCCTGCGGAGGTTTCTAACGGAAGCCAGAGCCCTTATTGGGCGATTAAACGGGGTGTAGAATTTCTAAAGGAAGTGAGCGCCGCTATTTGGCTTGTACACCCTCAATAGGCGCCTGTTTGGGGGGAATAACGGCTGTGGCTTCCGTTAGAATCGGAGAAGGCCGATTTTGGGGCGAATAGCGGCTCTGTACGCCGTTAGAATCTGAAAACCAACGCTGGAGCCATAAAGCAGTCAGACCCGGTTCTGAAAATCGCCGCTTGGAGCTATACGGCAGCTCTAGTCCGCTATGAGCGCACAAAAAACCGCCGTACAGGGATGCCATCCATCCCCGCCCAGCGGCCTATTTCTATTCGCCCCACACCTCGTCGGCGATTTCCTTAATCAGCTTGAGCTTATTCCACTGCTCCTCCTCCGTGAGGATATTGCCCTCCTCCGTAGAGGCAAAGCCGCATTGGGGGCTCAGGCACAGGTGATCGGCCGGTACATAACGGGCCGCCTCTCTGATCCGCGCCTTAATCTGCTCCTTATCCTCCAGCTCGCCTGTTTTGGATGAAACCAGCCCCAGCACCACCAGCTTGTTATCCGGCACCTGCGTGAGCGGCTGGAAGTCCCCGGAGCGATCCGTATCATACTCCAGATAGTAAGCAGACACATTCTCACCGCCGAACAGGGCCGGCGCCACCTTATCGTAGCCGCCCGAGGCCGCCCAGGTGGAGTGGTAATTGCCCCGGCAGACATGGGTGGTTACCGTCAGATCCCCGGGCAAACCTGCGATCGCCTCATTGTTCAAGCGCAGATACAGCTCCTGCAGCTGCTGGATATCGTAACCCTGCCCAGCCATTGTGGACCAAAATCCCTCATCGCACAGCATGCCCCAGGTGCAGTCATCCAGCTGGATGCTGCGGCAGCCCAGATCATAAAAGGCCAGGATCGCTTGGCGGTAGGCGGCGGCAATATCCTGGTACAGCTCCTCCCGGTCCGGGTAGATGGCCTTGACACTGTTTTCATTCACACCGCGCACCAGCTCGGCGAAAAACTGGGCAGGCGCGGGAATGGTTTGCCGTGCCGCCGCATCATCCCCCGCCTCCTTCTTCAGGAAGCGGTAATGCTCCAGGAAGGGATGCCCTGTAAAACGGATTTTGCCGGACAGTCTGGCCGAATCTGCTCTGGTTTCCACACCGTGGAACAGATAACCCTGGTCCATCATCACATGCTCCACACCGTCAAACCCCCAGAAGAAATCCAGGTGCCAGTAGCTGCGGCGGAACTCCCCGTCCGTCACGGCCTTCAGGCCCAGCTCCTTCTGCTTCTCCACCAGCTTGCGGATTTCATTGTCCTCTACCTGCGTCAATGCCTCCCGGGTAATAGCTCCGGCGGCGAACTGCTCCCGTGCTTCCTTCAGGGCTGCCGGGCGCAGGAAGCTGCCGACTACATCATAGCGGTAAGGGGCTGTGGCTCTTGAGGTGGTCTGTCCGAATAAGGCTGTCATATTCATATCTCCTTTTGCACCATAAGTTCCTTCAGGAAGGTTTCTCTTATTGTGGCATACAGGAGTCTCTATAGCGTAACACTTAAAAATTATGGTCGGGTATAGCTTAAAGCTATATCAGGCGAATTCTTGCAATCCTGCGTTTGCCAAGCTGAATCACATCTCCGTCTGCTGGCGCCACTTCCGCCAGAGGATCCTCCACCCTCACCTCATTCAATCTGACGGCTCCCCCCTGAATGCTGCGGCGGGCTTCCCCAATGGAGGGCGCAAGCCCCAAAACGACTAACAGCTTGGTTACCCGGACGGCTCCATTCTCCCCCAGCTCACTGCGGTGCAGCACCGCCTCCGGAATCTCCGCCGGCAATTTCCGCTCCTGAAAAACCGTGACAAAATGCCGTTTGGCCGCTTCAGCCTCCTCTTCTCCGTGATAGAGGCGCACCAGGGTGTGAGCCAGGTCCATCTTCGCATCCCGGGGATGGACCCGCCCCTCCTGCAGACCGCCGGCCAGGTTATCCAGCTCATCCTGTGTGTAATCCGTGGCCAATTGGTAAAACTTCAGCATCAGCTCATCGGGAATGGACATGGCCTTGCCGAAGATTTCATTGGGCGCCTCATCGATCCCGATGTAATTGCCCAGGCTTTTGCTCATTTTGTTAACGCCGTCCAGCCCTTCCAGCAGCGGCATGGTCATGGCCACCTGAGACGGCAGCCCGTATTCCTTCTGCAGCGTTCTGCCCATGAGCAGGTTGAAGGTCTGGTCCGTCCCCCCCAGCTCCACATCCGTCTGCAGCGCAACGGAGTCATACCCCTGCATCAGCGGATAAAAGAATTCATGGATATGGATAGCCTGGCCGCTGGTATAGCGCTTCTGGAAATCATCCCGCTCCAGCATCCGGGCCACTGTAGTTTTGGCCGCCAGCCCTACCACATCGGCGAAGGTCAGCGGGGCCAGCCACTTGGAGTTGAAGTGCACCTCCGTCAGCACCGGGTCGAGAATTTTGTAGATCTGCTTGCGGTAGGTTTCCGCATTGCGGCGCACATCCTCAAGGGACAGCTGCTTTCGGGTCTCCGACTTCCCGGTAGGGTCCCCGATCCGGCCGGTAAAATCACCGATAATCAGCTGCACCCGGTGCCCGCATTCCTGGAACTGGCGCAGCTTGTGGAGCACCACCGTATGGCCCACATGAATATCCGGCGCCGAAGGGTCCAAGCCCAGCTTCACGTTTAGGGGCCTGCCTTCCGCTATGGCGTCGGCGATTTTCTGCTTCAACGCCTCCTCGGGTACCACTTGGGCGGCACCGCTCCGGAGAATGGAATATTGGCGCTCCACCTCCTTCTGCTGCTCTTTTGTCAACTTGGTCGAATCCGCCATTGCCGCTCCTCCTCTTCATTGGTCCTTATAAAAAACAAAAAAACCTTCCCATCCCCCAAAAAAAGGGACGAGAAGGTTAAACCCGCGGTACCACCCTGATTAAAGCATCGCAGCCGATGCTTTCACTTAAACCGGATAACGGAGAACCCGTGAGAGAGGCCTTAGATAGCCTATATGGGCCATCAGATAAGGCTGCTCCAAGCTCCGGACCGTGTAATTCGGCACCCGCCATGTACCGGTTCGCACCATCCACCGGTTCTCTTTAAGACATATGCGGCTGCCTACTGGGCGAGGATTACGCCCTGTCCTTCAACGCTTTTTTGCCATATAGAGACGCATTCCTGCGCCAGCATTTCACCTTTTATACCATACTCAGCTTGGAAAAGTCAATCAGGCCCGGTATAATGGATACAGTCCGGAGAAACCCGAATTTCATACATACCGCCGTCAGGCTACCTTTTAAGGGTCGGACGTACAGGAGGAAATTGAATGACCCAAACCAACACATCCATCTGGAAGCGCATCGGCGCATTTTTCCGGAAACGGGCGGTCCGCCGAACCGGGCTGATCCTGTTTATGACGGTAAAATGGATGATTATCGGCATCATTATCGCTGGTTTTGCCGCAGGCGGAGCTGCCTTCGGCTATCTGGCCTCCGTATTGAAGGACGAGCCCATCCGCAGCGAAGCATTTATGCGGGAGCAGATTGAACAGAACATGTTGACCGGCTTTGTCTATTTCAATGACGACACCCCCATCGGCCAGCTGCGGACCGAGGAGGACCGGCGCATGGCCACCAAGGCGGACATTCCACCGCAAATTATTGACGCCACGCTGGCCATCGAGGACAACTCCTTCAATGAGCATATCGGGGTGGACGTAAACGGTTTAATCCGGGCAGTCAAGCAGAAGCTGCTGAACGAGGATGTTCAGACCGGCGGCAGCACCATTACCCAGCAGGTGGCCAGGCGGGTGTTTCTCACCCTGGACCGGGATATCACCCGGAAGTTCAAGGAGATTTTCCTGGCCGTGCGGATGGAGCGGATTCTGACCAAGGACGAGATCCTGCTGGCTTATCTGAACAAAATCCCTTACGGCAACGGGTCCAACGGCTACACCGTGTACGGCATCAAAGCGGCTGCCAAGGGCCTGTTCGACAAGGATGATCTGAATGAGCTGAACATTGCCCAAAGCGCCTATCTGGCCGGGCTGCCTCAGCTGCCCAGCGATTATTCCGCCTTCTCCGGTAAGGGCGAGTTCGATTCCGCCGCCTTCACCCGGGCCGTGAAGCGCCAGCAATTGGTGCTGCGCCGGATGCTGGAGGAAAGCAAGGTCACCCAGCAGCAGTACGATGAGGCCCTGGCCTTTGATCTGAAGGGCTCTCTCGCCAAAACCACCCAAAAGGCCTACAACACCTACCCCTACCTGATGATGGAGGTAGAGCGCAAGGCGGCTGAAGCCATGGTTAAGGCTCAGTATCCGGATCTGAAGCTGGATACGGACAGCAAAAAAACCGCCTTTAACGAGGCCCAGAAGGATGCGCTGAACCAGCTTTTGCGTGGCGGCTATCATATTCATACCACCATCGACAAGACCATCTATGATTCCATGCAAACCATTGCGCAGAATCCGAAGAACTTCACCCCGAACCTGAAGAATGTCCAGAAGGAAAAGGATGGGCTGGAGCAGATCGGTGCAGTAATGATCGACAACAAAAGCGGTGCGATCCTCGGTATGATGGAGGGCCGTGACTTCTATACGGAGCAGCTGAACCATGCCACCCAGGCCTACCGTCAGCCCGGCTCCACCATGAAGCCCATTGCGGCGTACATCCCCGCTATGGAGAAGGGCGCTATCCAGCCGGCCACCGTCATTGACGATGCACCGATTATCCTGCCGGACGGACAGAAGGGTGTCCATATCCCGATGAACTGGAACAACAAGTTCCAGGGTCTGGTAACCGCCCGGGAGGCACTGAATCAGTCCTATAATATTCCTGCCTTGAAGCTTTTCCTGTACCAGGTGGGCATTAAGGAGGCATGGGATTATGCCGCCAAGATGGGCATTACCTCTATCACCAAAGAGGATGCGGTAGCCCAAACCGGGGTTATCGGCGGTCTTTATAAAGGTGTTAATGTGGAGGAAATGACCAATGCTTATACCACCATCCCCAACCAAGGGGTGTTCTACGATGCCTATCTGATCGACCGGATCGTGGACAGCAACGGCAAGGTGGTGTACCAGCATGAACGTAAGCCGTCCCGGGTGTATTCCGAGCAGACCGCCTATCTCATGACGGATATGCTGCGCACCGTTATTACCAGCGGTACGGCTCCGGAAATCAAGAATAACTTCAAGTATTACAAGAACATGGCTGTCTCCGGCAAAACAGGCTCCACCCAGGATGACGCCGACGCGTGGTTTATGGGCTTTACCCCTGACATTACCTTGGGGGTATGGGCCGGTTATGACCAGCCCGTCAACAAGCTGATCAAACCCAGCGGTACCAAACGCGCTTTGAATGTGTGGGCGCAGGTGATGAACGAGGCGGTGGAGAAACGTCCTGAGCTGTTCCCCACCAAGGCCTTCACCAAGCCTGAGGATATTGTCCAGATGACCGTTTCCAGCGTATCCGGCAAGCTTCCCAACGAGCTTACTGCCGCCGCGGGCAAGTCCGTTACCGATTTGTTCAACAAGAAGTATGTGCCCACCCAGGAAGATGACGTCATGGTCAAAATGAAATATATCACCTTCAATGGCGTGAACTATATTCCTCAGCCCGGGACACCGGATGACTTCCTGAGCGAGCAGGTGGTTATCCGCCGGGAGAAATCCATAAGCAAGATCCTGAGCGAAATTAAAGAGGCTATGGAGAAGCTTCCGCAGGACAACCGGAGGTCGCTGGAGCAGTTTGTGCCCCTGGACGCCAATGATGACGCCCCCTCCGAGACGGACCCGCGGACGGACGACGGAATTATTCCGCCGCAGCCCGGCAGCATTGTGGTCACCCGAAACGGGGATGTGAACCGCATCTCCTTTATGCCGGTCACCGCGCCGGATATTGTCGGTTACCGGCTGTACCGGACCACGGACGGACTCACCTTCGTTCGGGCCGGGACTCCCCAGGTGCTGATGGTCAATCCGGCTGAGCCGATCTTCACGGATACGGCTCCAGGCGGTGCAGCCTACGGCTACTACGTCAGCGCAGTAGATGTGGCGGGACGGGAGAGCGTAGCCTCCAAGCCGGTATTCGCCGACGGCCAGAACCACAGCCAGGCCAACCAGAACGGTCCTGGCGGTCTGCTGCCCTCAGGCAGCCCCGGAAGCAGCAGCTCTCCCGGCAGAGGACCTACGCCAGGAGGCAGCAGCACGGCAGGCAAACCTACGCCGACCCCAGCTGCACCTAAGAACGAACCTGCAGAGCCGGAGGGCCTAAAGGCCAAAAGCAAAGGCGTTTCCCTTCAGCTGACCTGGACGGCCAATCCCAAAGCGGATGCCGTGAGCGAGTACAATGTGTACTATAGCGATACCGAGAAGGGCGCCTACAAATTAATCGGTACCTCCAAAGGCACGGAGTTCATCTACTTCGCCGCCACCGATGACGGATATTACAAGATTTCCGCCGTGAACGAACTGGGCGAGTCGCCCTTGACCGGCGCCGTACATTACACTAAGCCGTAACAGTTGGCCGCCTGCTGGCTCCAGAGCCTTCGGGCTCGGGCCTCGGCCAACGGCAACAGCCAAAAAAAGCCTGAATTCGGTGATCCCGAATTCAGGCTTTTTGGTTATTTGCACTGCTCTATCTGTCGGTTGTTCGCACTGCTCTATCTGCCAGGAGCCCCACGGGCCCCCCCAAAAGATTTCCACACGCTGCCGCACCTTTCCGTATAACAGGTGCAAATGCAAAAGTGCAGTTATTTTCCCGACAGTTCCACTAATACGGGGCCGCAAATGCAAAAGTGCAGTTATTCGGCTCGCAGTCGGGAAAACATCCGCTTTGCGCCTCCAATAACTGCACTTTTGCAGGATAACCCGCCGTTATAGCTCATATGCGGTGAAATAACTGCACTTTTGCAGTTGGAGCCCCGGCGGAACCTGTTGGAGCCCAGCGGAACCTATGGAGTCTGTTGGAGCCCGTTGGAGCCCGTTGGAGTCCGTTGGAGTCCGTTGGAGTCCGTTGGAGCCTTCGCCCTCCTACAGCCTTCCCAGCAACTGCTCCACCAGCTCGCAGGAACGGCGGGCCGCCAAGGCAGTAAACTCGGCGAAGCTCACCGGGGCGGAGCCGTCCGCTTTGTCGGACATGGAGCGGATAATGACGAAGGGGATGCCGTTCATGCCGCAGACCTGGGCTACAGCCGCCCCCTCCATCTCCGCACACATCCCTCCGAAATCCCGCCTCAGCGCCGCTACCTCCGCCTTGTCGGCGATAAACCGGTCTCCGGACAGCACACTGCCCGTCCGTACCCGGCCCGGCAGCACGGCTTGTCCAGACTCTACTGCCAGTCTGACCAGCTCCGGGTCAGCGGCAAATATGGAGTGCTCCTGGAAGGGGATCACCCCACGGGCAAAACCCAGGGGGCTTGCATCCATGTCATGCTGGAGGCAATCCGCCGATACCACCAGATCCCCCACCTCCAGT
>JAEWAA010000587.1 GCA_023391955.1 Bacillota bacterium
GGCTGGTTGGGGGACTGGGGGACTGCGAACTCGAAAAATCATATATAATCTTGCGAAAATCGCCAAATCGATCCATTGTATATGAAAAAGCGAGCATAATTTGCCCCTACGCACCTCATGTCAGGTATCATGCTCGAAAAACCGACCATAATGCGCTTTTCCGAGGCCAAACGGGGAATTATACTCGAAATTTCATATACGCATGAGGCCCCGCCTCTTCATTCCCAATATGGCGTGCCGCCATATAGAAACGGCTCCCCCGCCGCATAACGGGCGAACTCCCTGGCCGCCAGCTTCGCCAAATGACCTGGCAGCCATTCCCCGTGGTCCGGCAGCCCCAGCCAAAAGTTCATGGTCTCCAGCTGCGCCGCCACAAAGAAACCTTCCAGCAGCTCCTCAACCCCCTCCGGCAGCCAAAACTCAGCGGCATACGCCTCCAGCAGCTGCTTCCTGAAGGAAGGGTGGAGGTAGGAGCAGGTCCATCCCAGATCAAACAGGTAATACCCGAACCCGCATGCCCCAAAATCAATCAAGCGGCATTCCCCCGCAGCAAACAGCAGGTTGCTGGGAATGGCATCGCCATGAATCAACCCCCAGTAGTCCCGTGTCCGTTGGAGGCGGTTCATCATGGCAACAGCCCGCTGTCCTGCCGCCTGCAGCACCACTGCATCATCCGCTGCGACTTGCCCGGCTTCAGCCAGCCCATCCAGCTTCGTTAGGGTTTGCTGGATGCGCTCCCCGTCAAAAGCCGGTCTCACAAACGCCTCCGGCGCCGTCCATCCGGACGCATACCGGTGGAGCTTTCCCAGCATACTGCCGATCCGCCCTGCATCAGCCGCATGGGGGATAAAGGGCTTTTGCTCCCCCTCCACCCATTCCAGCAGAGTGCCGGCCAGACCGTCTGCCACCGTGACCCATTCTCCGTCCCTATTCTTCACCGGTACCGGGACAACCAGCCCCGCCGCACCAACAGCTAATGCATCCAGCCATATCATTTCCGAACGGAGGGCAGGCAGGTCCGTCCAGCAGCTCTCCAAACCTTCACTTTTGGAATGATGAAGCCGAAGGCTGTACCTCTTCTGCTCCATATCCGATACCATGAACACCGTATTGGCGCTTTGCCCCACCAGTTCTACGGTTTGCACCCGGACCGGATAAAAGGACAATAACTGCCGCGCGGCCAATTTCAATGCATCACCCATGCTCAAACCCTCCCGGAAACTTGCTAGCCATTTCCATTTTTTTCAATGCACATACCCTGTTTATCTGCTACACTTGCTCTGCTGGAACCTGACGAATTTACTACCCTTTTGTCGAATCTCCAGACACCATACAAAAAGGAGTTTGCGATCTTGAAAAAGCTTCTGTTAACCTTTACCGCCTTCGCCCTTTTGTCGGCTGCCTGGATGTCGCCCGCTTTGGCCGGATTCTCCGATGTGGATGCCAACCCCCAGTATACCTGGGCCAAATCCTCCATTGACGAAATGAACCGGAAAGGCATTCTTACGGGATTTCCGGACGGCACCTTTCAGCCCGGCCAGCCGGTGACCAAAGCCCAGTTTACCGTAATGGTATACCGCCTGTTCCCCCTGCTCCGCAACCCCAATCCCGAAACCATTCCCGGCGTGCCGGAGAACCATTGGGCCTTTAAGGAGTTTGCCGAGCTGTACAGCACCATTTACCCCGAGTATGCAGCCGATGTGCAGAATAACGATACCTACAGCTACCAGCCGGAAAAACAAATGTCCCGGTGGGATGTGATGATCGTTCTGGACGCCCTGTTCAGCGGCATGGACGGCCCCGAATCCGGTACGGCAGCCGAGACTGCCAAGGAGCTGAGCCGGATCAAGGATATCCCTCAGCGCCAATTTGCTTCTTACGACGAATATGAAAAGAGCAATCCCCGCTACTCCTCTCTGGTGCCGGAGCTGCTTCTGGTGAACGATCCTGCTTATGGGCTAGGTTGGGCCGGAGATTTCGATTATGTAAAAGCCGAGGCACTGTACCGTTTCACCCGGTTAGGCATTATGACCGCTGATGAAGCCGGACTGTTCCGGCCGCAGGCTCCGGTTACCCGGGCCGAAATGGTCACCATCCTCAACCGTCTGGCTAAAGCGGCGGGCGAGGATTACGCTTATGTAGAGCCAGAAGAATACATATCCGGGGCGTACCTGACGCCCGGAAGCTCCACCGGCTTCGGTAACAACCTGTACTATTCACAGCCCGAAGAGACCATTATACTGAGCGAATCCCCCTCTTGGGCCTACAACCCGGGAACACGCCTGACCAAGGCTGCCCTCCGAATTGAGTCGCGGCAGATTCTGGACGTATACGTCACTATCAACGGCCAAACCGTCAAATACAGCCACGAGCAGCTGATAAACGGGGCAGGCAAGGTCATTTTTGATGTGTCCGGTGCAGATTCAATCCATGTGCGGGGTGAAGCCCGTCATCCGGAGCGGCTCACCGAGGACGGAGACAATGAGGTTATGATCTATGTCTCGGACCCCGAGTACCACGAGCCGGAGGAATAATCAAGGAAGAAGAGCGCTGCCCGCCAAGTGGGTGGCGCTCTTTTTTGCCCCACGGATGACTTATGCCCTGCTCCAGTTCATCTCATATTCCAGGTGGCCCGTATCCTCG
>JAEWAA010000694.1 GCA_023391955.1 Bacillota bacterium
TCAAAACACATACCAGCACCCCTATCAAATGCCTTCTTATCTTCATCATGCACTCCCTCCCTAAAATGAAACTCGTGCAGCATAGGGCCCCGCTCCCGGATAAGCTGCGGCTCCTTGCCAACTCCACCCTAGGGTAGCGCACTTTTCATATACTGTCTACGGAGGTTATTTTTAGGTACCTTGGGCTTTTTTTAGTTTTGGAGTTCTTGGGGGCATGCCAAAAAGGCCCGCCGGATGCTCCATTCCGATGCCGGGCCTTTCAATGCCGGTGCCCTTCCTGGGCGGACTCCCCCCAATGGTTTTCCGGTGAACCCGCCGCTTCCCGGTAGGCTCCCGGCGTGATTCCCTCCACCTTTTTGAAGATACGGTTAAAATATGTCGCCTGATATCCCACCTGTTCGGCTATGGCATTAATTTTCATGTCCGTGCCGGCAAGAAGCTCCTTGGCCTTCTCCAGACGGACCTTGGTCAGGTAATCGATGTAGTTGACTCCGGTCGCCTGCTTGAACATCCGGCTGACGGTATAGGCGTTGGCTCCCGCCTCCCCGGCAAGCTCATCCAGAGACAGCGGCTCCCGGTAACGGTCGTGGACCTGACGGATCATCTCCTGGACGAGTCTCCCCTCTTCCTCCTCCCGGCGGGACTCCACCTGGCAGGTATAGGGTTCTACAACCCGGGAGTTGAACCAATCCAGTATCTGCCCCGTTTCCTCTAAACCCGCCAGCTCCAGATAAGGATTGCCCGCCTCTGTTTCCCGTGGAAGCTGAATCCCCACCTGAAGCATGGCATGCCGCAGGCTGCCATAAAGCTGCTGCATTCCCTGCAGCAGCACACGCTCCGTCCCTCCTTCCCCGCAGAGCTCCTCCAGGAAGCTGGCGATATGGGTGTTAGCTTCCTCCCGACGGCCGGAGCGGATGGCATAGACAATCTCCTTCTCCCGGGCAAAAGGATACCGCAACGCCGGAGAGTCGGAGCCGCCGCTCTCTGCCGGCTGCTCCAGGTCAAGCAGCACACTGTCCGCCGACAGGGCCCGGTTATCTGCGGAGCGTCGTACCTCCTCAAACAGATGGGGAAGCTGTCCGGCCGCCGGCACAGCCCGGCTTACCGCCAGCGTTACCCGGAGGCCCAGCCGCTCTACGCTCCGGTCCAGCAGCCCCGATGCCATGGACAAGAGCTGTCCCCTGGTGAGGCCGTCAGGTTCTGTCCATATCAGTATGGCTGCGGACAGATCATGCAGGTTCAGCACATCGCCGTTCAGACCATGCTGCAGAAGCCACTCCCGGCCGCCTTCGGAAGCGGCGAACCCGGCCATGGACGAGGAATCGGACGCTGCTGCGCTGCGCCTCACCCGGAGCAGCAGCAGAACAGCCTGCCGGCCGCCGGTTTCCCGGCCCAGCTCGGAGAGCCGCTTACGCAGCTGCTCCTCGGACAAACCCAACAGCCCGCCTTGCAGCAGCTGCAGCAGGAAGCTTTCCCGCAGCAGGGGGAGCTGCTCCTCCAGGCGCTTGCGGATCGTTTCGCTCTCCCGGGCCATCCTGCCCACGGGAGAATACAGCCGCAGGGAACCGGCCCACGACAGCAGAAACGCCAAAAGCAGCCCGCTTAGGCTGATTCCCGCAATGATCCGGGACAGCCGGAGCACGGGGGCCATGATGGAGCTCATGGGAGCCGCCGACACATACGTCCAGGCCCCTCCCGGCCGCTTCAAGCTCCCGGCATAGACTGAATACAGCGTTTTCCCTGCCTTTACCGTAAAAGAACCCGGCTCTCCGCCATGCTGCAGAAACGCCTGCCGCACCGTTTCCTCCAGCCCGCCGGTGGCTCCCTGTCCTGAAGCAAGCCGGCTTCCGTCGTTTTTCAGCAAAAAGGTGGTGCCCTCGTTATACGGCGTCAGGGTCTCCAGCAGATTGTTCAGCCTGCCTGCGTCCAGGGTCGTCACCAAATACCCCAGGTTTTCGTCACCCACCCCCGGCAGGCGGTTGACCAGCTTCAGTTGTCCGTCCGCCTCCCCGCTGCCGCCGGAGTCATCGGACCAATACATGCCTTTGGCCGGCTGCTCCAGTCTTCCGTAGAAGGCCCGGGCTTCATCCGGCTCCAGAAATGTGTACTGCAGCGAGGTCATCCGGAAGGGCCGAGGTTCCCGCAGATACAGCTCCACCCGGCTGATGAGGGAATGGGAGCTCTCCATAACCAGAAGCGTATCGTACAGCTGCCGCACCTGCTCATAACCCCGGGCAAAGTCGATCTCCTTCACTCTTTTGCCGAATACGGCGTCGAAGGCCCAATGGGAGATGCCGATCTCCAGGTAGGACAGCTGGTCGTCGATATTCTGCGCCCGCTGGCGGATTTGGCTTTGATGCATGCGCTGCAGGTCCTTTTCCACCCCATTCGCTACGGTATAATAAGTTCCAATGGCGATGAGGAGACCGGGTATGCAGGCGATGAGCAGCATCAACACCAGGCTCTTGCGGTAAAGGGCCGCATGGGGAAAAACCCGTTTCCTTATGCGGATCCAGCCGTTGCGGATATGGGATGCCGTCATTGCGCTCACCTGCCTTTAGTGGGGGAATAGGTTAGGACGTTAGTGTGTCTGAAAATACGCTATTTCCATTGTGCCGGCATACTCCAGTCTGCGGGGAAAATTCTAACGGCGGCAGGAGACGCTATTTGCCTCAAAAAGGCCCTCTCCAAATTTTAACGGCGGTGACAGCCGCTATTTCCGGCAAAACACCCGGATTGGCGTCACATTGGTCCAAATAGCGGCGCCTGCTTCCGTTAGATTTCGAGATGCGGGTTTTGAGGCCAAATAACGGCTGTGGCTTCCGTTAGATTTCCCGCGCCTGCCCGCCGGAGCTCCGTTAGGAGTCCGTGGAGCTCCGCCAGGCTTCTGCCGGCCTCCGCAAACTCCGATACCCCTTCACCGACCCTACCATGGCCCCCTTGGCAAAATGCTTCTGCAAAAACGGGTACACCATGAGAATCGGCGCTGTGGAGATAATGACCGCCGCCATCTTCAGCATCTCCGATGGAGGCGGCGTCGCCAGATGATCCGCCTCCAGCTCCGTGCTGGTGGCGTTCACCAGCATGCTGCGGAGCAGCACCTGGATGGGCCACTTGGCGGAGTCGTTGAGGTACAGCAGCGCCGAGAAGAACTGGTTCCAGTAGCCCACGGCGAAAAACAGCCCGAATGCCGCCAACGCCGGCAACGACAGAGGCAGGATGATCTGCGCCCAGGTCCGCAGCTCGCCGCAGCCGTCCATCGCTGCCGCCTCCCCCAGCTCCTGGGGCAGCCCGTCGAAAAAGCTTTTCATCAGGAGCACGTTCCAGCCGCTGGACAAGCCGGGAATGATCAAGGCCCACAGACTGCCAATCAACCCCAGCTCCCGGACCAGGAGATAGTGGGGAATGATTCCCGGACTGAACAGGATGGTCAAGAGCACCATCACCATCAGCACACGCCGTCCGCCCATCCGCCGCTGGGACAGGGTGTAGGCGAAGGACGAGGACACCAGCAGGCTGCATATGGTGCCTACTACGGCGAGAAAGGCGCTATTCCCCACCGACCTTACAAAAGCCTTGGTGGACAACAGATATCGGTACGATTCCACGGACCAGTGTTTGGGAAACAGCATCAGCTTGTTCTGGAGATACTCCGCCGGATCGGCGAAGGAGATGACCAGCACATAATAGAACGGAAAAAATGCGGCAGCCGCCAGCAGCCCCAGAATGAGGCCGTTCACCAGCTGGAACAGACGGTTTCCCCAGGTTTTTTCCATAGTCTTCACCTCCGGTTGCAAAGAATTCAATGTTGTCCGTTAAAACGGTCAGCGCGTTAGAACACGCCCTCTTCGCCCACCTTTTTGGCCAGACGGTTGGCCAGCAGCACCAGCACCAATCCGGTCACGGACTTGAACAGGCCCACGGCTGTGCTGTAGCTGAACTCTCCCCGCTGGATGCCCGTGCGGTAGATGTACGTATCGAACACCTCGGCCACTTGGGACACCACGCCATTGTACATGAGGAAAATTTGCTCAAACCCCACATCCATCAGGTCCCCCAGCCGGAGAATCAGCAGGATTACAATCACGCTGCGGATGCCGGGCAGGGTCACATGCCACATCTGGCGGAAGCGCCCCGCTCCGTCCATCCGGGCAGATTCATACAGCTGCGGGTCCACTCCTGCTATAGCAGCCAGAAAAACAATCGTCCCCCAGCCCATCTCCTTCCAGACGGACTGCAGGGTAATCATGATCCAGAAGGCATCCGGGTTGGTGAGCACATCGATCCGCTCCATACCCCAGGACTCCAGCAGGCCGTTCACCAGCCCCTCCCCCTTGGCGAACAGGAGGAAGGTCAGGCTGGCGATAATCACCCAGGACAAAAAGTGAGGCAGATAAATCACCGACTGGATGAACCGCTTGTAGG
>JAEWAA010000695.1 GCA_023391955.1 Bacillota bacterium
TACCCGGATCAAAAAAGCCATCGCCGCGTTGGCCTAAAAGCCCCTATACCAAATAGAAAAACAAACATTTCGAGGAGGAAATCATTCATGAGTCAAGTTGTAGAAACCGCCGTTGTAAAAGTGGGCAAACCCGCCCCTTCCTTTAACCTGCTGTCCACCAAAAACCTGGAAACCCTGGAGGAGCGCGTAGCTCTGGAGGATTATAAAGGCAAGTGGCTGGTTGTGTTCTTCTGGCCTTTCGACTTCACCTTCGTTTGCCCGACTGAAATCATCTCCCTGAGCGATGCTTACGAAGAGTTCCTGGATCTGGACTGCGAAATTGTCGGCATCTCCACCGACAGCGTCCACACCCACCGCGCCTGGATCAACACTCCCCGGGACGCAAAGGGCATCGGCGACATCAAATATCCGCTGGCTGCGGACTTCACCAAAGTAACCGCCCGCGCTTACGGCGTATTGGATGAGGAGCTGGGCGCCGCCAACCGCGGTCTGTTTATCATCGATCCGGAAGGCATCCTGCGCTACCAAGTGGTCACCGACCTGAACGTGGGCCGCAGCGTGGACGAAACTCTGCGTGTGCTCCAAGCCCTGCAAGCCGGCGGACTGTGCCCGGCCAACTGGAAGCCCGGCGACAAAACATTGGCTTAATCCTCGTATACAAACGGCATGTTGATGCCCCTTTTTCCACCCGTCCGAGAAAACTCGGGCGGGTGTTTGGTTTGCGGGTAAAAGGTAAGAGGTATCTTCCCGACGATGCCGGGAGATAGTGGGTAATAGAATAAACCTTGAAGGAGGAGAAAGCCATGCAGGAACGAATGAGCAACCGGGCACTCCCGTTGGCGCTGGCCGCCTGTTTCCTGCTGCCGGTGCTGGTCACAGGCTGCGGCAAGGATAAGGCCGCCCCCTCCCCTGCCGCTCCGCCTCCTATGGCCACCGGTTCCATGTCTGCCGTGACACCTGCTCCCTCGGCTTCGCCCGTTGTACGGGCAACCGCATCCCCCGTCAAATCGGGGACTCCGGCCGCTCCAACCAATGGCTCAAGCAGCACCGCCCTTCAAGACAGGCTGAAGAGCATGACCCCGGATGAGAAGCTGGGGCAGCTCTTGATCGCCGGATTGGACGGGATGGAGGCCGGAGAGGAGGCCCGCCGTTTAGTGACGGAAACCCATGTGGCCGGCTTCATTCTGTATAAACCCAATATGACGGATGCCGGGCAAACCGTCACCCTGTTGAACCGGCTGAAGGAATTTAACCGCCCCTCCGGAATACCGCTGCTGCTCAGTGTGGACCAGGAAGGCGGGAAGGTAAGCCGGCTGCCCGTCGATATCGAGCTGCCCGCCAACCGGGACCTTGCCGCCGGGGGCACGCCGGACCGGGCAAGAGCGCTGGGCAAGGCCGTGGGGCAGGAGCTCAAGGCCTTCGGCTTTAATCTGAACTATGCGCCGGTGCTGGATATCAACAGCAATCCCGCCAACCCGGTGATTGGCCCCCGCTCCTACGGCTCCGATGCCAATATCGTCAAGCTCTACGGGCTGGCGGCCATGCAAGGCCTGCGGGACGGCGGCGTGATCCCTGTGGTCAAGCATTTTCCCGGGCATGGGGACACTTCCACCGATTCCCATCAGGAGCTGCCGGTAGTGAACAAGTCACTGGCGGAGCTGGAGAAGCTGGAGCTGCAGCCTTTCCGGGCCGCCGCGGAAGCCGGGGCGGACGCCATCATGGCGGCGCATATTCTGCTGCCCCGGCTGGACCCGGATTATCCGGCCACATTATCGCCGGCGATTATTACAGGGCTGCTCCGGGAGAAAATCGGCTACAGCGGCGTTGTCATCACCGATGATATGACCATGGGCGCCATCGCTAAGCATTATCCCTTAAAGGACGCCGCCGTCCGGGCAGTGTTGGCGGGCTGCGACCTGGTTCTGGTCGCCCATGGCTACAGCCAGGTGCAGGAGGCGGCGCAGGGATTGAAGGAGGCGCTGGCCGACGGCAGGCTGACCTGGGCCCGGGTAGACGAAAGCGTCGCGCGGGTGCTGGCCCTGAAGGCCTCTCGGCAGCTGGCGGACACGCCTGTTGCCGCGTCCCCGGACATCGGGGCGCTGCGTGCCGCCGTGAAGCAGGCGCTGGCCTTGCAATAGCCGCTGCCGTACCTGTCGTACTGCCGCCCCGAAGTGCCGCTGCAGCATCGCACCGAGTTAAGTCGCCCATTCTAACGAATGTCAGAAGGCTTATTTTCGCAAAAACAGCCGGTTTGAGAATGTAACGAATGTGAGCCACGTTATCTCCTGCTCACGGGGCTGATTCCAGCTTGTTTCTATGAAATAAGCTTCTACAGATTCGTTAGAACGGGAAACGGAGCCATATCGGCAAAATAACGCCGCTGAGATTCGTTAGAGCATGGTTGCCGGGAAATGTTTGCCGGGAGCCCGCGTGCTTCAACAGAAAAAACCGCCGGAGCCATGGTCCGGCGGTTTGCTTTTGGATGAGGTGAAGATGGGTTATTGCAGCAAAAACGGGTCTGCATGTACCTCAAAGCCGTGCTGCTCCAGCAGATAGCCCAGATAGCGGTTTTCCTTCTTGAAATTCCAATCCGCCGTAAACAGCACCTTGCTGGAAAAGGTGTATCTGGCGATCAGCGCACCGGATACGTACAGCTCGAAGCACTCCGGATGATGGCTCAAGGCGTATTCCCCCTGAATATAATCCGTGTTCGGCTCCCGCTTCTCCAATGCGGTGAGCAGAATGCTCCTGATCTCGTTTTTCATAAGGAATCACACCCTCCGGGGATAATCCGGTTCATATAAGCAACCGTTTATCATGTTGTTCGACAGCGGAGGGGCATTCCCTTTCGTCATTCATGTCTATTCCTTGACGGACGCAGAAGCGGCGTGCACCGCCAGCTCTTCCCCCAGCCAGGCGCCCTGGGCCACCAGCTTGCGCTGGAGCTCACCCACGTTCACCTGACGGGAGGTGATGCCTCCGGCCTCCACCGCCAGAGCGGCGGCTGTTCCGGATGCCTCGCCCATGGCGAAGCAGTTGGGCATCACCCGAAGCGATCCCTGGACCACCCGGTCCGAGGAGGCAGCCCGGCCCGGTACCCACAGATTGTCCAGCCCCTTGGGCAGCAGGCAGCGGTAAGGCACACCATGGGATTCTCCGGGGTTCAGGCGATGAATCTGGGTTTTCCCCTTGCTGTTGGCCATGTGAACATCAATAAAGTATGAATTACGGGCGATATCATCAGGAAAGCTGCGCAGCTCCATAAAGTCCTCGGTGACCAGCACGTAATCCCCTTCAATCCGGCGGGTTTCCCGGATGCCCAGCTGCTCGCCGGTGGCTACCACATGGACCTGCTCGAAGCCCGGCACATACTTGCGCAGGAAGTTCACCTGCACCTGCACCAGCTTGCGGCCCTCCATCGCCCCGCGGGTCAGATCCTCGGGTTTGGTGCCGTCGATTCCGAACACATGCCCGAAGTTCACGCTGACCAGATCGTCCGCCAGCCAGGCAAAGCCGGATACCTTCTTCCGGCCCTCGGGAAGATCGCCGTTGTCCATGGCTTTCTGAACAGCCTGAGGAATTTGGCCGCCGTCCCCGCTTTCCTCCAAATATTGCATAAACCGCTTCTGGTCCGCACGGGCCAGCACATAGCACATGGTGCCCGGCTGGAGCTCGCCATCTTCCCCGCCCTTCTGGAAAGGTGCACCTGCACGTGCCGCAAGGTCGCCGTCTCCGGTGGCATCGATGAAATATGTGCTTTTGACCACAGAAAGCCCGGCTTTGTTGGCCAAAATAACACCCTCCAGCCGGCTGCCATCCTCTGCCATCAGCACGTCCGCCACGAAGGTGTGGAACAGCACCCGGACCCCTGCCTCAGTCACCGCAGCATCATAAACCAGCTTCAGCACCTCGGCGTCAATGGGCACCCAGTCTAGCTCTTCCCCGTAACGCTCCCGGAACACCGCCGGGCTGGCCGCCTTCATGCTCTCCAGAAGCTCCAGTCCGATCCCCCGGATAACCGGCTTTTCCTTATCCGTGTACGGGCAAAATGCCGGGACCAGTGCCAGCGTCCCCATACCGCCGAGAAATCCGCGCTGCTCCAGCAGCAGGACTCTTGCACCGTTCCGCGCCGCCGCCAATGCCGCCGCCACCCCGGCGGGGCCGCCCCCTACTACCAACACATCCGTTTCTGCCGCAACCGGCAGCACTTTTGCCGCCACCCGATATCCTTCGCTCATATCCTCCGAACCTCCTGTAGGAATGTTTTGAAGCGTATTGGGTACGCCTCTAATTACTTTCAGTGTATAATAAAGATAAGCTTCCGTTTAGTTATCATTTGGTTTACATAAAGGAGAATTATGCCATGTCCCGCAAAAAAATAACGATGGACGATCTGGCCCGCGAGCTGGGGGTGAGCCGCCTGACCGTGTCCAAAGCGCTGCGCGGCTTGCCGGGTATGTCTCTGGAGACTCGCCGGGAGATTCTCCGCCTGGCCGAGGAGAAGGGCTATATGACCCGGGAGCAAAAAGAAAGCTCTCTATTTGAGCATACCTCTCTGCAGGCGCTCCAGCCGAGGCGGTTCTATATGGTGCTCCAGGAAAGTGCCACCACCCCTTCCCAAATTCATCTGGAGCTGCTGAAGGGGCTGAACCAGCGTTTTCACGGTTCCCATTCCTCCGTAGCGCCACTGTTCGCCCCTTCTGTTGCTTCCCATTCCGACGTGGCGTGGCGGGAATGGTCGGAGGGTTGCGGTTTGGCATATGCAGATGGGATTTTCATTCCGCCCATGACTCCCCCGGAGCTGGAAAAACGCCTCCTGGACCTGCCCCTGCCGCGGATTCTGCTGAACTTCCCGCCTACGGGAGCGACGGCGGACAGTGTAGTCTGGGACGTGTATGAATCCGTCCGGCAGGCGGTCCAGCTTCTGGCGGACCATGGCCACCGCCGGATTCTGTATATCGGCGACACTCATTCCTCCCGGGGCTACAGGCTCCGGTGGTCGGCCTTCGCCGAGGCCATGGCTGAGGTGGGGCTGGAGGCCGACAGGGCCCGGCATCTGACCTTGTCCCTGGCAGAAGGAGCCGCTTGGCAGAAGGAGTTTCTGCGGTTAATGGCTGCGGAGAAGCCGACCGCCTTGCTCAATGCTGTAGAGGGGCATCTGCCGTGGATCTATTATTTATGCAGCCAGTCCGGCCTCTCCATTCCGGCAGACTGTTCTCTGGTCAGTCTGGATGTGACGGCGGAGCCGCCTGCTCCGGGCCTATGCTACTTCTACCTGCCCGTGCGGGAAACCGGGGCCCGCGCCGCGGACCGGATGATCTGGCGGATCGCCAATCCGGGGGAGCCGCTGGAGCATCTGCGCCTGCAGGGTCGGCTAGTTCCGGGGGACAGCCTGCGCAGCTATCCCTCTTGACCGGTAACTCACAGGCACGTGGGACAAGCACAGACAACTGAATTCGCCAGAGTGATGTGATGTAAGCGTCATAAAATGTATGCTATCCGGCTATTCGCCTCTCATTTTCCCGAATAGCCATCATAAAATGGTTCTTATTCGCTCAATCTTGCCGATTTGGCAGAGCTTAAGCGGCATTAGCATACATTTGTTGATCGCTATTTGGCCATTTCCATTCATTTTTCGCCAATAGCAATCATTTGATGTGCGCTATCATTTTAACCGCGCGCCGGGAGACCGCGAACGGTCAGAAAAAGGACCTCCTCCCTCTGAGCGTTTATATGCCAGCATGACAAAGAAGGACAGCCTTGAGCTGCCCTTCTTTACTGATCCGGTTATGCGGACGTGTTTGCAATAAGGATGGTCTTCTTGCCTTGCTACAGCTGAACTCCAACCGGCGCCGCATACACCACAAACTCTTCCTCGCCGTCCACCTGAAGCAGGCGGTCCGCCACCTCCTGCTCAAACGCGGCTATGGCGCAGGTTCCGCACCCGATAGCGTGAGCGGACAGATAGAGATTTTGCATGACATGGCCCACATCCATCAGCATCACCCGGTGGGATGCGATGGAGTATCTCCATTCACTGCGGTACGCCACCGCCGTATAAAAGAAGGTGACTGCTCCTTTGGCCGCCCAGCCTTGCCCGCACAGACTCACTGACACCTCATCCTCCAGATTGTCCACCGCCCCAACAAACTCCAAGGCATGCTCCATCGGCAGATAATGATAGATGCCCTTCTCCAAACCCTCCACCTGAAACACAGCCAGGTAGGTCTCAAAAGGATGCCGGGCTCCTGCCGAAGGCACGGGACGAAGCGCCGCATAATTGCTGCCGCGGATGCCTGTCACCCCTTGAGTGGACCACAGCAGGAATGCCAGCTGCTCCAGAGTAATGGGCTCCTGCTTGTACACCCTGACGCTTTTGCGGGCATGGAGCAAAGCCAGGTAGTCCGCTTCCTTCACCACTCCGGCAAAGTCCTTGGTCAGCGGAATAACCGTTGCTCCTTTAGCGGGATGGGATAAGGGCGGTTGGGGCAGCTTTTTGCTTTGATCGGATTCATACTGGTCCTTCCCGAAGATGCTCTTCATAAACCTGCGGTTGTCCTGAATCTGACGGCGCACTTCATCCTCTGACAGCATGTTTCTTCCCTCCATATGGTTCTGATTTGTTGTGAAATATATCCAATTGTACCCCAATCCCGCATTGACGGATAGACCCGTTCCTTGCTACAATAATTACAATTAATCCAATGAATTTAATGAGATTTAACGGAGGCGAATCCTCATGAAGGAAATCCCCATCGAATATGTCAAAACCAACCAAACCGGCATTGTTTTGTCGGTTATCGCTTTTCTCGTGTCGGGCCAGCCGTGGATCATTGCCGCCTTGTGGCTGATTCAGGTGATCGGACTCTCCACCGGCGGGCGCTGGAATCTGTTCGCCGCTTTGGGCCGGCGATTCCTCACTCCTAAAGGCAAGGAAACCCAAGCCGCCGAGCTGCTGCGGTTCAATAACTCCCTGGCTGTGGCGTTCCTCAGCCTTTCCTTGGGAAGCCTGCTGCTGGGCTGGACGACAGCGGGTTATGTATTCGCTGCGATGCTGCTGGGTGCGGCAGGGGCTGCTCTGTTGGGCTATTGTGTGGGATGCACCCTCTATTTCTGGGTGAAGCAAATCAGGGCCGGGCGCCTGACCGGGCGTTGAGCTGTAATGCTGTGATGGATAAGGAGCCTGCTGCCGGGCTCCTTTTTTTCGTTCCGGGATCCGCTGCCGCATTCACTTACCTTTTTCCGCTGAATGTGTCACAATAAAAGAATAGATTACAGCTGGAATTACTATGCGAAATGAGGGATGACGGTGCTGCCTCAGGAATGGGATTGGGTCAAAAGCAGGGACCCGATTTGGGAGACGCCTGCACAGGAATGCTATTATTACGTTTCTCGCTGGAAGGAGCTGGGCCTCCGCCGGTTTGTGGATCTGGGCTGCGGTCTGGGGCGCCATGCCTTGCAGTTTGCCCAGGCGGGGTATGAGGTTACAGCCTTTGACCTGTCCCAATCGGGGCTGGACGCCCTGGCGGCAACTGCAGCCGACCGGGAGCTGTCCATGGAGCTGGTGAGAGGGGATGTACAGGCGCTGCCTTTTGCCGACAATACCTTCGACTGCCTTCTATCCTACCATTGTATCTATCACACGGATCTGAAGGGGCTGGAGCAGGCCGTCCGGGAAATCGCCCGGGTCACCCGGCCCGGCGGTGAGGTGTTCCTGACTCTGAATTCCACACTAAGCCCCAACTATACCAAGGCTGGGCCGGAATACCGGCGGCTGGATGTCCGGACGCTTCAATATGTGAAGGACGGGGAAGTAGGGACGCCCCACTGTTATGTGAATGCTCATGAGGCGGCCGAGCTGTTCTCCGGCTTCGAGATGCTGCAATTCCGGCATGTGGAGGACCATTCCTTCCTGGGCAAAAAAGGCTGCCACTTCCACATTCACGCCCGGGTTTTGTAAGCAGCGGTGCTTCACCTCCAAGTGTGAGTGGAGGACACAAGCGTCAACCTATACACGCAGAAGACCGGAGGGATATTCATGGACAATACAGGCAAATTTACCGGCAAAGCCGAGGTTTATGCCAAGGCCAGGCCAGGTTATCCGCAGGCTATGCTGGACCGCATAGCCCAAGCTGCGGGAATTGGGGAGGGTTCGGAGGTGGCCGATATCGGCGCGGGCACGGGGATTTTCTCCAAGGCGCTGCTCAGCTGCGGCTGCCGGATTTACGGCGTGGAGCCTAACGCCGATATGCGGGGGGTGGCGGAGCGGAGCCTGGCTGCCGATGCTCGTTTTACCCCGGTGGCGGGGACGGCGGAGGACACCACTCTCCCGGGTGGGAGCGTGGATGCGGTAACGGTAGCCCAAGCCTTCCACTGGTTTGATGCAGAGGCCTTCGGACAGGAATGCCGGCGGATTCTTCGGCCTCAGGGCCAAGTGGTGCTGGTATGGAATTCCCGGATCCATGACCGGGATTCCGTCCGGGAGAACGAAGCCATCATGCGGGAGTTCTGCCCCGCATTCACCGGCTTCAGCGGCGGGATCGACTATCTGGATGACAGGATCGGGAGTTTTTTCCACGGGGAATTTACGGTGGAAACCTTCCCCAATGATCTGGCCTTCGACAAAGCCGGCTTCATCGCACGGAACCTGTCCGGCTCCTACTCTCTGCAGGCTGGTGATGCCCGGTATGCAGAGTATGTGGCGGCGCTGGAAGAGCTGTTTGACGGGTATGCCAGGGACGGGGTTTACATGCAGCCTAATGAAACAGTGGCATATTGGGGCCGGCCGTAGGAGGCCAACCTCGGGGTCTAGCTGCAGGGGGCGGCTACGAGGGGCGGCTACGAGGGGCTGGCCGTGAGGGCGCAGTTATGGAGGCAGTTGTGGGGGGGGCAAACCACAAGCTGCAGGCTAACGGAACTCAGCGGCTCTTACAGGCTAAAATTGATGGTTTGCCAGTGCTAACGGAACTCAGACGCTCTTAACCAGCTATAAAGCTTCCAGCACACAATAAATCCACCGCTAACGGTTGCTGAGTTCCGTTAAACTTTGGAAACAAGCAAAATCAGCTTCTAAGCGTCCGATAGTTCCGTTACACTCCCTAACAATCAGCCACGGGAAATCCCCCTTGGCATAAAACAAATAAACCGCCATGGCTTAATGCCTGGCGGTTTTTGGCAGTTACTGGTTTGTTTGTGTGGCGGATCTGGACTCCATTGGCCATGGACTACCGGCTATCCGGTTATGCGGACCCAGGAGCCGTTACTTTATCCAAATGGGCACTTTTTCCGATTTCGCGGACACAGGGTACGTTAATGCCTCTGCAACCCGCCCAAAGTGGCTGTTTTCGGGCAAATAACGGATCGTGTGTCCGTATAAATTGAAAAAGACCAATTTTGTCCCAAATAGCGCATCCTGGGTCCGTTAGTGGGTGTCCAACAGGGCAGTTGGTGCCGCGACTGGTGAGTTGGTGCTAGACTCCGACTGATGAGGCGGTGACCGACTGATGAGGTGGTGACCGACCAGTGAGTTGGTATCCACCTGGGCAGTCGGTGTCCGTTTGGGGCTAATAGACTCCTTCCTCCTAATCCCCCTTATCGCCCTTCCCGCCCATGGGGCAGGAGCCAGGCTTCCGGGTCTGGCCCCAGGGGGACGATGCCGTAGGGACTATTTCCCTGGCCGCTGAGGTGACCGGACAAGTGGTAATGCCGCTTGATGGCATCGAAATCGGTGGTATCCCCGAAGCCGCGGGTCTGGTAGAGGTCCCGGGCATAGCCCCACAGGTGGGTATAATCCGCCAGCCGCTGCCGGTTGGCCCGGAAAGCGGTGAAATAAGCGGCGTCGAACCGGACAAGCGTCGTATAAAGCCGCACGTCGGAATCGGTAATAGCGTCACCGAACAGATACCGGCTCCCGCCAAGCCGCTCCTCCAGCCAATCCAACCGGGCAAACAAGGTATCGAAGGCCTGCTCATAGGCCTCCTGGGACCGGGCGAAGCCCGCCTTATACACCCCGTTGTTGACCTCGTGGAAAATAACCTCGTTCAGCGCATCAATTTCAACCCGCAGTTGCTCCGGGTACAGGTCCGGCGCGCCGGGTGCATGGTAGGAAGCCCATGCTGTCTCCAGATGATTAGTCAGCCGGAAGTAGTCGTTCTGCACAACCTTGCCGGAAAGGATATCCACCAGCGCCGGGACCGTCGGCCTGCCCCGGTAATCCGGATCGGCAGCCCGGTAAGCATCGCTGACATACCGGATGCCAAGCACCGGATCAACCTCCCCTTCGTCCAGGGTAAACGCCCAATCGGCATGTGGCAGTGGGGGACGTATCGGATCCACCGTGCCCAGGCTGATCACCTCCTCCAGCCCCAGCACGCGGCGGACGATCACCGCCCGGTGGGCCCATGGGCAAGCCGCGCACCACAGGAGCCGGTAGCGCCCCGCCTCCACCGGCAGCTCATCTGGGGCCGACCCGAAGGAGGCGCTGAAGCGGTTGGGCTGGCGCACGAAAGCGCCATTGCCGGCAATCTCCGCCGGGGCAGCAGCCTGCTTCACCCCTGCGCGCCACGCAGCTCCTCCCTCGCCAGCTCCAACCCCCGTCTCAGCACCTCCGCTTGCCCCTTCCCGGCCTGCCGCAGGTGCATCCACTGTCTGCCCGATCTTCAATTGTTCCGCCATAGCTCCCACTCATCCTTTGCTCCATTTTTCCCGCCCATGGGGGGTTAACCAGATAGCCTCGTCCTGTCCCTTGGGATGGATGCCGAAGGGATTGCGGGCAAAGCCCCGCAGATGGGGAGAGGCGTGATAGCTGCTGCGGATGGCGGCCAAGTCCGTGGTATCCCCGAAGCCGGGGATCTGGTAGAGGTCCCGGGCATAGCCCCACAGATGGGGGAAGTCCACCAGCCGGTTGCGGTTGGTGTTGAACACGGGATAATACGCCGCATCGAACCGCACCAAGGTGGTGTAAAGCCGCACATCCGAATCGGTAATGGCGTCCCCGAACAGATACCGGCTCCCGCCCAGACGCTCCTCCAGCCAGTCCAGCCGGGCGAACAGCGTATGGTATGCCCGCTCATAGGCTTCCTGGGAATGAGCGAAGCCCGCCTTGTAGACGCCACTGTTAATGTCGGTGAAGATAACAGCGTTCAAGGCGTCGATCTCCTCACGCAGCCCTTCCGGGTACAAATCCGGTGCTCCCTCCTTATGGAACGGCGCCCAAACCGTCTCCAGATAGTTGGTCAGCCGGAAATAATCACTGTTCACCCCGCGGCCGGTCCGCACATCCACCACAATGGGCACCGTAGGCCTGCCAGGCCACTCCGGGTCCTCGGCGTCATAGATCTCCTTGACATAACGGATGCCCAGCACCGGGTCCACGCCGCCTTCGTCCAAAGAAAACTCCCAGCCGTGCTCCGTCCGGAAATGGCTGGCCGTACCTAAGCTGATGGCCTCCTCCAGGCCCAATAGCCGCCGGACAATAACCGCCCGGTGGGCGTAAGGGCAAGCCTTCATCCACAGAAGCCGGTACCGCCCCGCCTCTGGCCGGTGTTCGCCTGGCCCGTAACCGAAGGGCACCGTAAACAGATTGGCCTGCGGCGTAAAAGTACCGTCTGCGGCAAGCTCCCGCTGGAACAAGGGATGTTTCCCCTCCGTAACGCTCATACCCTCACCCCCCTCATTCGATAAAATCCATCTCTTCCATCTTCTCCACCGACTGATACCGGGCCATGCCGGTTTTCATCCGCCGAAATCCCAGATGCCGGTAGAAGCTGACCGTGTTGGGATGGGTGTACAGCACCACATTGCAG
>JAEWAA010000067.1 GCA_023391955.1 Bacillota bacterium
CTGCAGTTCCTTAAGCACCTTGGTCAAAGAAGCGTTCACACACTCCAGATAGAATACGATGAATGGCTTTAGGTCCCCTTGTGTTGCAGCCATAAGGGTATCGTAATAATCCTCTATTCTTTTATCGAAGAATTCCTCCACACTGAAGGCGTCCTTAATAGCAGCAAGATCGGGATGGATTAATCCCACTAGCGTCGAGAATGCCCGGGCAGTTCTTCCGTTACCATCCGGAAAAGGATGGATATATCCGATCAGGTGATGGGTGACTGCGGAGATGAGGAGCGGATGGACTTTTTTATCATTGTGAATTTTGTCGGTTTCGTATGGACTCATGAACCCGGTTACGCTAGTGAATAACCAGGAGAAATATGCCTGCATCAGCCGCGGAACCTCATTTGCCGCCGGAGGCTGATAACTTACTTGACCATCACCATCTTGGAGGACGACAGGAATGCTTCTGTATCCTTCCGGATATCCAGTTAAATCATTCATTAGCGTTTGTTGTATTCTTTTTAGCACAGGCTCATCCATGTCGGAAAAGTCCTTGCTGGGATCCAAGGTATACATATATTCATACGTCTCAAAAACGTTTTTCACTTCCAACTGTGCTTTTTGCTTGATGGTCATAGGATTTTTCTTATAGCTTTGATAAAGCTGCTCAACTTCCTTAAATTCCAATTTGTTTTGTTCAATCTTGGTCGTAAAGTGAGCAGTTCTAACTATAGAGTTACGTAGAATAGTGGGCTTCAGCGGATGGCTTTTTAAACCCAATCTGGCTAACGCCCCTATATTACGTTCCGCCTCAAAAATAAGCTGTTGGATTTCATATTCATATGCATCGAAATTGGGCCTAAAAAGCAGCCGTTCTTCTGAGCTTTCAAAGTGTTGATAGGCAAATAAGTAAGTCATATTGTACACCACCTTTTACACTAAAAAACCCTTTAATCACGCTTTATAATCCATATATTTATTATATTCAATTACACTTATTATGTACACCTACATTTACCTTTAAACCATGATTTATAATACAGCTTCATACAAAGAACCCCCAACCAACTGGCTGGGGGCCTTGCTGTACTATTCGTTCCTTCCCTTACTCCACCTTCATATAAAACAGGTTGGTGGTGTCCGCTTTGGTGATGGTGTGGGAGCCCACAGCTAGGGAAACGGTGACGATGCCGCCCGTCATGCTGTAGCTGGTGCCGTCTACTTTGATTTTGGTGCCGTCTGCTGAATTCAGTACCAGGGTTAAGGTAGAGGCCTTGGTGGTGGTGAAGCTGATGCTGGTGGAGCTTTCGATTTTCAGGCATTGGGTCAGGGTCAGGCCGTTATAGGCAACGGTGCCCTTGGTGGTGGACAGATTGCCTTGGATGTTGAAGAAGCTGCTGGTGGTGCCGGAGGTGGTAAAGTTATGAACATTGGCACCGGGCACCGGGGTCGGTGTTGCTGTCGGTGTGGCCGTCGGTGTTGCAGTAGGCGTTGCCGTCGGTGTAGCCGTTGGCGTCGGTGTTGGTGTGGCAGTTGGCGTAGCCGTCGGTGTCGGTGTCGGACCTGTGCTGGAGTTGCCGCCTACGGATACCAGTTGAGTGGCATAGCTTGTGATTTTAGCCATCAGTGCTGCATTGAGAGCATAGGATATGTCATCTACGGCATTGTTAAACGTCCAAGTGAAGTCGCCGCTGCCAAGACGTCCTGCTTTGGCTTTTACAACTTGCTCCACATTAGCCACATTGTCCACGGCCGATGCGCTGACTCCTGTATTCACGGTAGTATCAAAGTTGTTATACGAGGTTCCGCCGGAAACCGCCTTGTACGAGCTGGGCACAGCTTCACTCCGGGAAGCGGCCAGGTAAGCATCGAAGGAGGTTGCATTGGCCGGCGCTGTGCCTGCATTGGAGTTGGCGTAGATCAGGCCGGTTGCACCAACAATGGTGTTGTTGTAAGCCTTAATCACACCGCCGGGTTCACCGGAGAAGGTGCCTTCGCCCAGAGCGTCCGTACCCTGCAGGGAAATCAGCATGGGGTACTTAGTGTTCCGGAAGTAGTTGGATTCTACGAACGCGGAACCGCCGGAGGTCATACCCACCCCATATTTGGAGACACCGTCAAAATAGTTGTTGTAGATATGCACCGAAGCCACTCTGATCCGCGGATGGCGGGAGTCGGAATGGTCGAACCAGTTATGATGGAAGGTGACATAGAACGGCGAGGACTCGCTCAAGCCCACCAGAGAGGATTTTCCCGAATCCCAGTAGTGGTTGTAGGAAATGGTGATGTACGTGGAGCCGCCCTTCAGATCGGTAGAGCCGTCACCTTTGGCTTGGTCGGCATCTCCCCCGGCGCTTCCATAGAATACATCGTTGTTATGCACCCATACGTTCACATTGCCGGTATCCATGGAAATTCCGTCATCCGGGAACAGCATCAGACCCAGGTTCCGTACCTCCACATTGCCGGTATAACGAAGGAGCATTCCCCATCCGTAGGCATAAGCATCATTGCCGATCCCTTCCAGGGTCAGATTCATCTCGGAATAATTGTTCTTGCCCTTTACTTCCAGGTATCCGCTGCTGTTCAACTGGCCGCTCATGTCGGAGGCGGTAATTTTCCCGATAAAGCGAACAGCAAGAGGAGTAGTATCGTAGCCCTTTTGCCGGAGCTTCAGAATTTCTCCAAGGCCAACAGCGGTTTGTAAGCCGCCGGAGCTATTGATCTTCACATCGAGAGTGACGGTTTTAGCGGTTTGGGAGGTGATATAGACCACCTTAGCCCCGGTTCTCAACGTGCCGTCGTTGTTATAAGCACCTGAGCCTGTCCCGTATTGCGAATTAGGGGAAAAGGCAAACCCCGACCGGTCATGGGCCGCTACAGCCAATGCGCCGGATACGGCCGTGGCGGTGGAACCGTCGGACAGCCGTGCTTCCACCTTCAACACATAACTGCCGGCAGCAAGACCAACCGCATCCGCTCTCCAATAGGAAGGATACTTGCGGATCAGCTGGTTATCCAGCTGCTTGTATTGGGAATCTGCCGCACTTGCCTGCTTTACATAGACATTGTAGCCTTGCGCATTACTCACGGGCGACCATTGGACAAAGGCCGTTTCATTCCAACCGCCGCTTCCGGTAATGGTTACACCTGCGGCATATGTGGTCGTATTGACGAACCCTCCGGACAATAAGCCAATCACAAGGGTAAATAACAGGGCTATGCTAATGGCATGCTTGATCTTTCGGTTCACAAATAATCCCTCCCGGCTTTAATGTGATACTGCCTGCAATTGAAAGCGCAACCACAAAACCTTGCAGTTACTTTCTCACCTCCATTCTCTTCTGATCTTACAAAGGGACAAGCAGCTTCCAAACATCCCCAGATTAGCACAATGGAATATATTTCCGATATAATCATTAGCTCATATTTTGTGTTTTTTATATCTTTCTGTCCTATTTTTTACCAGTAACTCGATAAAACATCATCCTTATAGGATTTTATCATTTATTGACCGTTGTGATCTGAAATTTCAATATTCTTGTCCCCGCGCAAAAAAAGCCGCAGCGCCAGAGTAACCTCTGCTGCCGCGGCATATGTCGCCTCATTCATGCCTTTTCACCGCTTAATTCTCTGCAATCCGCTTCGCGAGGGCCGTTGCCGCCACATAACCGGAGCTCCAGGCCCATTGCAGGTTATACCCGCCGCAGTCCCCATCCACATCCATGACCTCTCCGGCCAGATATAGCCCGGGCACCAGTTTAGACTCCAGCGTGCCCTCCGTCAGCTCCGTGGTATCGATGCCTCCGGCTGTGGTTTGGGCGTTGGTGAAGCTGTTGGTATCCGTAACCTTGAATTCCCACTGCTTCATTAACCGGATGAAGGTGTACTTCGTCTCCTCTGTCAGGTCGCGGCACAGCAATCCCGTATCACCTTCGCCAATGCCGGCTTCCTTCAGCAGGATGGGAATCAGCTTCTTGTTGACTACCCCGATGAAGGAATTCGCCACCGTCCGGTGCCCGAAGATGCGCCAATGCCTGTTCAGGAACTCCGCCACCTCCTCCTCCGTCTGGTCAGGCATCAGATCAACGGACAAGATCACTTCTTCCCCCTGGGCCAGATAAAAAGCAGCCTTCCGGCTGAGCTGGAGAATAGGCGGACCGGACATGCCATAGTCCGTAAACAGAATCTCCCCGAATTCGCTGCGGATGATCTCCCCGTTCACGATAATCCGGCCTGTCCCGTCGAACTTGACGCCGGACAGCTCCTTCAGATGCGGATAATCCAGCTTCAGCTGCACAATCCCCGGTACCGGGTTAACGAGGGTATGGCCCAAACGTCCGGCCAGCGTATACCCGGAGCCGTCCGTACCCGTTTTGGGCGCGGTCAATCCTCCTGTACAGAGGATCAGATATTCGCTGGTATACACATGCTCCTCTCCCGCCTCGTTCTGGCACAGGATCGAAAAACGCGGATGCTCCTCCGAAACGGTCACATCCAACACCTTATTTTTAAAATATACCGGAACGTTCCGGTCCTCCAACGCCAGCTGGAAGATATCCAGCACCGCCCCTGCCTGCAAGGACATGGGATACATCCGGCCGTCCTCCAGGCTGATCAGCGGCAGCCCCAGCATAAAGAAGAAATCGATGGTCTGGCGGATGCCGAACTGCTCCAGGACGGGCAGGGGAAACCCCGCGTTATTACTATGGTACTTACGCGCCAGTGCCGCCGCTTCCTCGGTTCCCGCAGCCGTAGATTCATTGGTAATATTGCAGCGGCCGTTTCCGGTAGTGAGCACCTTCTTGCCGATGCGGTCATTGCTATCGATCATCGCCACATCCAGCCCCAGGTCCCGGGCCGTCACCGACGCCATCAGTCCTGCAGCCCCGGCCCCGATCACAAACACCTGGTGATGGGTGGAATTCTGGTACACCTTCATATAGAAACATCCTTTTGCTTCATAGATTCAGCAACCGCTCTGGCGGCCGCGTAGCCGGAGCTCCAGGCCCACTGCAGATTATATCCCCCGAAATCCCCGTCCACATCCATCACCTCGCCGGCAAAATAAAGCCCCGGAACCAGCTTGGATTCCAGTGTTCCATCCACAAGCTCAGCCGTATTAATACCC
>JAEWAA010000197.1 GCA_023391955.1 Bacillota bacterium
CCACGCCAGGGTCCGCTCCCGCCTCGCGCAGACCAAGTTCCAGTTCTTGTGCAAGGGCATGCCGAACGACGCCCGACGGTGCAGCAAAATCAAGGAGCGCCGATGCGTCTCGCCATCCCCAGTTCCCCTTGTGAATCTCGGCGCCAATTCCCGTCACACCAAACCGACGCGCAACGCGCTGATAGGTTAACCTCGGCCCAAACCCGTCATACACCCCGAAGATCGATGAGGCCCAAAGTTCCATCTGGGAAGGCGCACGATCAGGGCCATTCTGGTCAGCGACGCCATCGGCCACGCGAACGCCAAAATGCCGACCTAGAGCCTTCCCCACTTCATAATCGCGCGACCATTCGCTACCGTTGTAGATGGTGCTGGCGCGAAACTCCGCCGCGGCGCCGCTCGACACTACACCTGCGAGAACCAACCGTGAATCGTAGCCCCCTGACAGGCTTAATACTGGAATCCAGTGTGGCACACACGCAAGTGCTGCGACAACTTCCGCAACGCGACGTGCACCTCCTCGAAGGTTCTCCATATCCGATTCGCCCCGCGCATCGACACGTTCGCCCATGCTCCGGCCCACGACGATCCAATCTCTCCTGTGAGATCGCAATCCAAAGCCTGCCGGAAGGAACCTCACCGAATCGACTACCGTGCGGGAAGATGTTTGCTGACCCGCACGCCCATTCAGAGCCGCGCGCGCAAGAAGCACCTGCTCATCCAACGCGACTCGCATTCCGAGATGCAATTGGAGGTCAAGCAGTACCAGCAGCGAGTCGCTGGCCGCTGCGACGCCACATCCGCTAAAATACATAAGTCGCGCGTTCCCGAACACGTCACGCGTGATACTTAGTTCGCTATCCGTCCACGCTGCGTGCAGAAATTCTCCACCGGCTTCATCGGGACTGATATGGGCTTTCGACGCCAACCAACCATCGATTCCAAAAACGAGCGCCGGCGGCTCTTCGGATACGAGCGTGCCACGCATATACTCGTCGCCACGAATGCTATCTTCGATACACTTACTGACGATATAGAGCGTACGGCCGTCATCAAGACCAATGCTGCGCGCTTCGTCTTCTGCGTTGTGGCTCGCGACCCATCGCGACACACTGCCTTTAGCGCTCGCGTCTGCGATCACAAAGAGGTAATTGGACACAGCTCCGAACTCTACTTCCCTCGACCGCGCGTACCAAGGAACAGTCTGCGCGATGCGCGCAGTACCCGAACGTACGTCGGGCCGCGCCGAACCGCGATAAACCTGCTCTTAGTCGAAGGCCGACGAATCGCGAACCGGCTGATTTTTGGCGTGGATACGTTGCCCACGGAGGAGTCCATCATCACTGGTAGTTCAACTTCCACCCCGGAGAATTCCACAAAGGCCACCACCTCCCAAGCACCTTCCGTCCGCAACTTCCTGCTCTCGAGTACGATTCTTGCCCCCGACTCACCTGTTTCACAGGCAACGGGTACTTCGACAGACGAGTCGGTGCGTGCTACCGCTCGAACTAGCTCCGCACCGTCAGGGATCTCTCGCAGGTCGACGAAGACACGACCGTGAGACTGGCAAACCTTCGCGACGCGGAGATCGGCAGTATCCCTTCGCGTCAGCGTTGCAATCGCGTCCTTATCGGAACTCTCGGTCAGCGCCTTGTGAAGTTCCGCCATCTCAAGGTTCGAAATGGCTTCCGACGAGGATAGGTCCATCGAGGCACCTAGACTCCGGACGGAATCCACCACAGTCAACCGTTCCCCCGCCGCGAAGGGACTCCGCCCTATCGCCCGCAAGACCATGCTGGTATAGAGCGCAAATAAAGCCTCACTCGTACAGTAACCAGAGTCCGCGATCTTGGAAAGAAGTTGAACTCGTTGAACTATCGCCTCCGAACGCACCGGGGCTGTATCAATCGAGAACAATTCCTCAAGCTGAACAGCGGCGTCCGTGTCGCCGACCGCAATCAGCGCGTAGAGCGCTTGTCGCTCTGGTCGTACTCTTTGCCACGACCGAGCTCGCCGTTCGCCAACCAATTCGCCAATATATGCCTCGACTTCGAGAGACCTCTCCCCGCCGTTCGCGACATGCGAGACGTAGCGCCGCGCCTGAACCCAAGTATCGGAATCCAACACCATCGCCCAATATACGGCGCTGACGGTCTCATCGCCCATCGCCGAGATCAGGGCCCGACAGATAGCTTCCTGTCCCAGATAGCTCACAGTGCCAACACTAGAGGTCGCCTGTGCCGTCATAGAGCCATTACCGGGGCGTTGTCGGTACAGATAGACGGTTTCCGGCACAATAGCGATACGCCGAGCCCGCGTAATCGCGATCGTCATCGGGACTATATCATTGGAGCGCGGGACAGTCGGAAAGCGGATCGCCTCTTCCTCCCAAAACCGCCTGGCGAATAACCTATTCCAGCACGCGCGATTACGGATGAGGTCAGGAACGTCTCGAACGGTAATACCTTCCCGGCGCTGAGTAAAAAGCGCCCAGCGCTCCGTCGGACTCCAGGTTCGGTTGGCGGAGAACTTGAGAAAGTTTCCCACGACCATATCGGCGTCTGAGACGATCGCCGCCTGCAATAGGCGCAGAATTCCACCGGGTGCGACGATATCATCAGCGTCACAGAACATTATGTATTGTCCCCGTGCCATTCTGGCGCCAATATTTCGCGCCTGGCCCCCTCCGGAACCTGGCGACGTAACAATAATGAGGCGGTCATCCACCGCGGATATCTCGGAGGCGAGCGCGACTGTCGCATCGGTGGAATGGTCGTCCACCAGAATCACCTCTAGGTCGATTCTGGTTTCGCGTAGGACGCTCCGAAGACACTCTGTAACCCAAGGCGCTACATTGTAAGAAGGAACCACTACGGTAACCAGTGGTCCACGACAATCTTCGGGCGGCGATGTATCGACCGCCGTCGGCCAGTTCATGGCGAGGGTCATCCTTCTCTCCGGGTCTCTAATGCGCGATGAATCCGAGGTACTCGCACGACATCTCAAAAGGGGTACGTCTGCGTGCAAAAGCTTCCGCGGACTCCCGCGCAAAGCCGCTCTTCGCTAGCGCGCTGAGCAATGCATCCGCAAGGCCCGGAGCGCCGGTGTCCCGCTCAAAGTACGTAACCCAATCCTCGGTCGCAAAAAGGGACTCAAACTGCTTTTCGCGAGGAAGAACGCACGGGACTCCGAACGTTGCGGACAGATACACACTGCCGGAGTTCAGGACGCGTGCATACGGCAGCGCGATCACGTCAGAAGCGCGTAACCACGTCTGCAACTCGTCATCCGGCACGAAAGTAGGATCCCATCGAACATCCGCACCGCAATTTTCGACCGATGCGCGTAGCCTCGCCATCTCATCCTCAGGCGTCTTCCCTCGCACCAGCACGACGAGCTCGGGCACTCGGGGAATCAACAGAGTTGCCGCCTGAAGCAGCGTGTCTATCCCCTTGTATGGGCGTGCCTGCCCAACAAAGCCAACAACTGGGACGTCTGACGCGATTCCTAACCGCGAGCGAGCCTCTTCCTGCGTATCGCCCTGCGGGTAGACGCCCTGGTAGGAAGAATGTAGCAGGAGCCGCACCTTGTCCGGCGGAACTGAGTAATGAGGAGCTGTGACCTCTACTGTGGCACTATTTAGAACGAATATCAGTTCGCTCCGGTCTGACAGGTACTGCGACAATGCTACCTCTTGGTCATAGAATGCAGAATCGTGCGCAGTCACATTATGAATCGTCCAAAATAGGCGAATCCCCTTATTGAGCAGGCGGTCAATCTTGCCACGAAAGTCTCTGCTCTGGCGTTCTGCCGTCGCAGCGTCAGGAGCACCCGCAAATACCGGACTCAGCCAGTGAACATGGATCACATCGCCACGAGAGAAATTCTCGACGGCTCTCCAGAGTTCGTCGACCGACTTAGGGGTCTCGACGTTCCATCCAGCGCATCTCGGCGCCAGGTACAGCAAGTTAATATACGGGTTCGCAGACCATCCAGGGAATGCGGCAATCTGCCGTCCCATCTAGACGACCCCCTCATGCACTACGCGACGCATATCGCGCGTCAAGTCGATTGGACAAGATGATTCATCATAGGCATCGGTGTTGACCAGCCAAAGAGCTTCCGAATGCACCAGCGACGTAGGAATCATGATATCAACTTCGAGTAGCGTTTGACCATGGTTGACCCCGAAGAGCCTAATTGGCAACCGAGCGCTCTTCGCGCTTCCGGGCTCGCCGGACACGATCTCAAGGGAGGTCGAAGGGCCAATCGCTCGGCCGAGGTCGATGTCCAGCGAGAGGAGCGTTACGAGACCGAGGTCTCGAACGGACCGCACAAGCACGCTCTCCGTGATTCCCCCATACTTGAGCGCCTTTAGAACGGTCGCATCGTCACCGCGGTCAATCGCCGCGACGACTTTACGGAACTCCGGAGAGAATGATTCTGCTGGTACGTCCGGCACTAGCAAAGAACGCAGCTCTCGAAGCATACGTACCCGCTCCTCGGTTCCATCTCGCGACCCCAGTGCACGTTCCAATTCGATCATAAGTTGATCCGCGCAGTCGCCAACCGGCTTCAACCCGAGCGCACGTTCACGCCACAAGTCCAGAGTCTCAACAGCAAAACTCGGGTTCATTGCGCTTCCGTTCTCTTGCCTGGTTTCGCATCCGTACCCGCTCGCCGGCCAGAGGTCCCACGGAAATGCCTCAACGAGCCCGGCGCGATCGAATTCCGCTTTAGAGTGGCCGCCGAGCCGAACTGCTTCCCTGAAGTCGCTCGCGATGACTTCCCTTGCCCGCCCGGTTCCCAGGAGGTAGTCCACGTACTTGAATTCCGGCTCACGCGCCGACCGGATTAGCCGCGCCGGCACACCATACGCGTCAGCGAGAACCGTTGCGTGAAGTGAGGTGCCGGTAACAAAATCCGCATGCGCGATCGCGCTCGCAACCATGAGAAGCGGAAGTGACGGGTCCAGCAGAGTGAAACCCTCCTTTGCCAACTTCGGCGCGAGAGGCCGATACTCCTCCAGGTCATTAAGGTTGGGAACTACTAGACGTAGACCCTCGAATCGGTCAAACCGGGGTACATCGGGTATCAGCTGCCCGAGAAGAAGTGCCGGGTCGCCGTAGATGCGCGGAGGCGAGTAGCCGCGGTAACTCAATTCGGCCGCACTCCAGGGCCCACGTACGGCGCGAACGTCCAGATTCAAACTATTCGGCGTGTCTCGCAGACATTTTCCGTTTACGCCGGTGCCCCAGACAACGTCGCCGTCCTTGGCATAGTGCATGATGGATCCGACCGTGATTAGTCGTATGTCGGCTCGCGCTGCTTCCCTTGCGGCAACACCGCGGCTCGCGAGCATCAGTTGCACCACGATTGGTCCGAGGAGATCGCCAAAGTTTCGAATGCGACGACTCTTGCCGTCCAGGCCTGGTCGCTCCGGATTCCAGAAACCTACCTCCGTCCCGCAGATTTCCACGGTGTCAAGTGCGCCCAATTCAAGGCCACTACTACTGGCAGAGCGATATGCCTCTCGCCCGGACTCGGGAGAATCTAGATCCACGCTGTGCCCTCCTTGCTCGCCACGACACCTGATATCAGCGCGGCAGCGTCGTCTGCACCATTTCTGAGAGCCAGTCGCCGCAATGAGGATCTCATTTCTTGACGCACCAAGCCATCACGCATTCTCTCTACCGCCGCGACAATGTCCTCTGCGCTCTCGGCCACCAATCCACCGTCGATGTCCGTCACCGCAGCAGCGCGCCGCGCTTGATCGTCCGTGATGGTCGAAACGCTGGGAATATAGATCCCGGGAGTGATTGTGTGGAGGTTCTCGTGAACTGAGTTGTATCCGGCACCAGTAATCGTGAACTCCCATGCTGCGGCGTAGTCGACAAGAGGGAATCTCCTTCCGATTGTCACGGCCCCTTCTACCGGTCTCCCGCGGTAGAGCGGGGAGTCGACCACGACTGGTATTGCTTGGCTGCATCGCCTAACCGCGTCAACCGCTGCCTGGGTCGCGTCACCTGAATCGTTTCCGCCCGACAGCTGTACGAGCACATACTCCAGGTCAGGGTCGAGTTTGAGTCGTGTTAGTGCCTGACTTCGACCTAGGCGCGTTCTTGGAGCTAGCGAGATAGGGTCACACCAGAAATCTGAGGGAAGGCTGCCTGGCGAATACTCGTTCTCGGCAACGTCACGAGGAGTCAGAACTACGGTTGCGTGCGAGTTCGACTGCTCGACCTGGGTCCGGTCAATAT
>JAEWAA010000221.1 GCA_023391955.1 Bacillota bacterium
GCCTTCCAACTGGGGGCCAGCTCCTGGACGATCCGCTCCATCCGCCATGACCGGGTCTATGTGACGGAAAGTGACCACAGATACAGTGAAATTCCCTTCTGGAAAGCGGAGGCGGGAGGCCGCAGCCCGCTGATCGGCGCACGCATCGGCGGTATGCTGGGCTTTATCCGGGATGCCGCAAGGAACAGCAGAGATGAGGAGCAGGAGCGCCTGCTGGTGCAGGGGCTTATGGAGGAATACCGGCTGGATGAGGATGCGGCCTCTGAGTTGGTCGGATATGTCCGCAGCCAGGACAAACATGGTCTGGTGCCCACGGACACGCTGATCGTGGCGGAGCATTACAAGGATGACGGGGAGCGGCATCATCTGGTGGTGCACAGCCTCCTGGGCCGCCGCATCCACAGAACCTGGGAGATGGCGCTGCGGATGCGTTTTGACGCGCTAAGCCCGACCCAGGTCTATTCCATCGCCAAGGATGACGGCATGGAATTTGTTTTCTCCGGCTGGAATCCGGACTGGCTGCTGGAGCCGGGACGGCTGTCCGCTTCCCAATTGGAGGAACTGCTGTGGGAGGCGCTGCCGGGTACGCCTATGTTCGGCAGAGCTTTCCGCCGGGTGGCGGAGACCTCGCTGCTGCTGGCCAGAGGGTATGAGCGCCAATCCTCCTGGACCATGCGTTTCCGAAGCGAGGAGCTATTGAAGCAGGCCCTTCCTTTTGCGGATAAGTATCCTTATCTGAGGGAGGCGTATGCGGTTTGCCTGGAGGAGGAGCTGGATGTGCCCGGCCTGCATAGGCTGCTGGAGGATTTGCGTACGGGAGCCGTTCAGCTGCAGACGATGGATTCCATTGCGCCGTCGCCCTTTGCCATGCGGTTTATGAATGATTTTGCGATGACGTCCCTGTATGAGTCCGATGCGCTGGGACGCGATGTCCATATGCGGCTTTTGGACATCAACCGGGAGCTGGCTGCGGAATGGTTCGGCCAGGAGGGTCTGCGTACGCTGATTACCCGGCAGGTGCTGGAGGAGGAAAAACGCAGGCTGGCCCGTCCTGCTTGGCTTACCCTTGCGGGTGGGGATGCGTACGGCGAAAAACGCAGCCTGCTCCGTCTTCTGAAGGAGTACGGCGACCTCTCCAGGGAGGAAGTGGACCGGTTATGGCGGTCCGCAGCCGGGGAAGGAGCTTCAGAGCCGGAAGCTGGCGTTGAAGCTCCCGGAAGGCAGGCGGGAATGGCCGAAAATGGCGGCGGAGTCCAAGCCGGAGTTGGCGGCGGGAGCGGCAGTCCCCTATCCTCAGCAGATGAGCTGCTGCCTCAGTTGCTTGAGGCGGGCAGCGTGAGGAGCATCCGCGTGGCCGGGGAGGAGCGGTTTGTCAGCCGCGATGAAGAGGCGTGGTATGCGGGCTTTCCCCATACGCCGGAGGCTTCTTTTATCGCCAGGCGGTATGTGGAGCGTGTGCTTTCCTTCCGTTCAGAGGAGCTGGCAGCGCGCTTCGGCGTGGAAGAAGGACTGGCCGAGGCATGGACGGCGGGGTGGCTGGCGGACGGGACGGCCACTACGGCTCCTTTTGCCGGACCGCAGGAAACCGGGCTGTACACAGCGGCCAAAATTGCCGAACGCCTGGTGCGCACCTCCATCTCGGACTTCCGGGTGAAGCATGGGGCCATTGAGGCCAGCCGGTATGCACTGCATCTTCTGCAAACCCAATATTTGCTCCCGGAGCGCCGTTTGGAGGGCTCGGAGGGTTTGCTTCGGATTGTCGGACAGCTCCAGGGGATCTATCTTCCGGTAGCCTATTGGGAAAAGATGGTGTTTCCCGCCCGCCTGAAGGAATACCGCAAGGAGTGGCTGGACCAGCTGTGCGCAGCGGGAGAGCTGTTCTGGATGGGACGCAAGGAGGAGGACGAGAAGGAAGGGCGGATCGCCTTTTTCCTGGCCGCAGAACGGGGAGAGGCGGAGCCGTTTATCCGCAGAGCTGTAAGCGACCCTGCCACCTCTCAGCCCGAGCTTCTGGCTCTGCTGGCATCCAAAGGGGCCAGCTTCCTAACGGCGCTCTCCCGGGAAACGGGGGAGCCCCCTTCCGGTCTGCTCCCCAAGCTGATGGAGCTTGTATGGGAGGGCCGGGCGGCTAATGACCAGTTTGCGCCTTTGCGGCTGGCTGCCGGGTCTCCATCGGGTGCCCGCGGCAAACGGGGAGAGTTCCAGTCCGGCTTTGGCCGGTGGTACGCGCTGCTGCCCGGGGAAGAGGAGAATGCGGAGGCCTGCGCCTTGTCCTACAGTAAACGCTGGATGGAGTACTTCGGTCTGTTGACCCGGGGGGCGGCGGCAACGGCATCGCCTTACGGCTGGGAGCAGCTGGCGGGTGTGCTGCGCAAGCTGGAGGATTGGGGGATGGCGGTCCGGGGTTTCTTCGTCAAGGACATTCCGGCGATGCAATTTACCACACGGGAGACGGTGGAGCAGCTGGAGGCGGCTTTGCCCGGGGACACGGGAAAACCTGTGCTTATTTCCGCGGCGGACCCTGCCAATCCTTTCGGCGCCTGGGTGGAATGGCCGGAGCTGCCGGGTGTCCAGTTTGCCCGTAAACCGGGCAATTTTCTGGTGTATGAGGGCAATGCTCTATGCCTGTGGATCGAAAATTTCGGCAAGCATGTAGCTGTATTCCCGGAGCATCCGGCTGCCGCGCAAGGGCAGAATGAACGTCTCGCCGCTATGTTGGGTGAGGTGTTCAGCACGCTGATCGCCAGACATCATCTGAGCAAAATTACGGTGGAGCGCTGGAACGGCCGGCCTGCGGCGGAATCCGGGCCAGTGGAGGATTTCCGGCGGCTGGGCGGAGAGCTGGACCGCACGCGGTTCATCTTCTGGCCGACGGCGCTGAAGTATAGGCGGTAGAGGGATGGCGGTACTAGGGAAGGGATAAAGGAGGGCAAGTAGCGGAGCCTTGGCTTCCGCTATTGCGGCGGGACAGTTGGCTAGGCCTAGGATTATCCAATGGATCTATCGCACAGCCAGAGCAAGAGGGGGCCGCATAAGGTGCAGCAATTCTAACGGCGGTGAGCGACGCTATTTGCCTTATTTATGCCCCTTTCCCATTCTAACGGCGGCAGAAGCCGCTATTTTCCCAAAATCCGCCCCGCCGGGCTGCTTTTGGCTCCAATAAGAGCGCTCACGTCCGTTAGAATTTGAAACGGGCGTTTTTGCGTCGAATAGCGGCGCTCACGTCCGTTAGAAAGTCGAATGCCGCGCGGGGGGGGGGGGGGGGGGGGGGGG
>JAEWAA010000252.1 GCA_023391955.1 Bacillota bacterium
GCTGGTGACCGGGCTGGACATTACCCTGGAAAACGGGGAGAAGCGCACAGTCAAGGCCAAAGCGGTGCTTGACGCCACCCAGGATGCGGATGTGGCAGCGGCTGCCGGCGCTCCCTTCAGCCGGGGACGGGAGGATCTCAATGATCCCGACTCGCTGATGGCGGTAACTGCAGTATTCCGGCTCAAAAATGCGGACGACACCTTCTGGAAAGAAGTCCGCAAGTATCTGGACAACGATAACGATACCAATACCGGTGCGGATACGTACTCTGCCTTCGGCTATGGCGATATCAAGGAATACAAGGCTCAGAACCCCACCAAGGCAAGAATGCGGGGGCTTAACATCGGCCGCAATAACGATAACACCATCTTGATTAACTCCCTGCAATTATTCGGGGTGAATCCCTTTGATCCGGCCTCCATCAAGGAGGCGTATGCGGTGGCCGAACAGGAGCTGCCTCATGTGCTGCAGTTCATCAAGGATAAACATCCGGAATTTGCCAAGCTGGAGCTGGATGGTGTGGCTCCGGAGCTGTATGTGCGGGAATCCCGACATATTTATGGGGAATACCGGCTTTCCATACTGGATTTGCTGGAAAACCGTGATCAATGGGACCGGATTGCCTTCGGTTCTTATGCAGTGGATATTCAAAGCACCGGTCCTAACGACCCCGGCGCAGTCTCCATGGAGCCCCACAAGTATGCGGTTCCGTTCCGCAGCATTGTGCCCCAGAAGGTGGATGGGCTTCTGGTCGTGAGCCGTTCCGCCAGCTATGACACCCTGCCCCACGGCAGCGCCCGGGTCATTCCGTTGGGAATGGCAGTGGCGGAGTCTGCGGCAGCAGCGGCGAAGGTATCTATTGATCATAACGTCACCTTCCGCGAGCTGTCCAAGTCCAAGGAGCAGGTGGCCCAAATGCAGGATCTTGCTGTCAAGAAGGGGCTGGAGCTTGCGCCTTACACGCTTCCGAGGCAGGCTTACCAGGACCATAAGGCTTATCCGGGCTTGAAGGCCGTGGTGTATACAGGCCTTGTGAACGGGTCCTACGGCAACGCAAACTTTGATCCCAAGGAACTGGATAAACCCAGCAATCCGCAGCGGTTTGTGAATCAATTTGCAACACTTAAAAAGCGTTATCCCCAATCCTTCAAGGGGACCTCCTCCAATGCCATTGCCGGTATGGATGCCGACAAGGCCAAAACCGATCCGCTGACGCTGCAGCAGGCGGCATACACCATTGCCCGCGCAACCGGGCTTACGCTGAAGCCTGAGCAGGCGGAGGCGGAGCTTCTTGCCAAGCGGCTGCTGAAGGAAGAGACCTTGAAGCTGATTGCCGACAAAGGGAAGTTGACCAACGGAGAATCTTATCTCCTGATTAAGGATGTTTTGGAGAACCTGGTGAACTTGCGCTTCTAAAAACAAAAAAAGCCATTCTCGCGAGGGGGAACACCTCAAAAGGATGGCTTTTTGTGTGCATGTGTGTGGTAATGCGCCGCGGCGGAAGGAGGGTTTCTTATGCTTCTTCTTCGGTTTCTTCGGTTTCGCCTTCTTCGGCTTCATCCGCTGCATCCAGTTCAGCGGAATCTTTCAGTTCTTCATCCGTTGCTTCTTCATCCAACTCCGCCTCTTCGGTCAGCTCGTCCAGCTCCGCTTCGGCGTCATCTTCCGCTTCCTCCAGGATTTCTTCCTCCTCGAAAAGCTCCTCCAGCGTATCCACTTCCTGCACCTCGTCGACAACTTCCTCGACTACTTCCTCAACAGCCTCATCGACAGCGATTTCTGCTTCCACAGCCTCATCCAAAGCTTCGATTGATTGAAATTCCTCCGCCATGTTTGTTCCCTCCGTTTTATCGTTTCACAAGGTTTTTCCTTGTTGATTTCATTTATATGTCTGTCCGAACAACATAGACTAGCCTGCTCAAATAATTTTTAAAGCGCTTTATATAAAGCGTTTCATAATTTGTAATATATTTGTAATCCTCCTTTAATGATTCTTTAACAGGCTTTAGCTACAATTATCTACGACCCCCTTTTTAAAATATATTTTCTCTTAAACCTACACTTTGCGGTAGGTTTCTTCTTTTTTACCCCTTATGCAGTGGGGAATGGATTTTCGCCGCTTGACTTTATCCGACAGCTTGTTTACAATTTGAACTAATATTCATCCTATGATTCGTTGAAGGGACAAAGTACTTCATTCCCCGCATCTTCAGAGAGGAAGCCCAGGCTGGAAGCTTCCGTTGCAGGAGAAGGAAAGACCTCCCCGAGAACAAGCCGTGAACCCGGGGGTGCGAGCTCAAAAGCCACGCGCCGGACGTGCAGTAACGGATTTGCGTATGGCGGTCGTTACCCGCTCTTAAAGTGCGGAACCTTCATCCATTGGCGCTCAAGCCGTGGTGTGTTCCGAATTGCGGGTGGTACCGCGGGAAATTGTTCATTCAATCTCTCGTCCCAGGCAAAAGTTTCATTAGCCGGGGATGGGGGATTTTTTGCGTTTTCAACAGAGCATCACGTAGGGGATTATTTCAAGAAAGAGAGGCTGACGGACGTTGAGTATTCAAAGACCCAAGGGGACGCAGGATTTTTTGCCGGGAACTGTGGAGGTTTGGCAATTTATCGAGAAAACCGCCAGGGATGTCTGCCGCCGGTTCCATTACCAGGAAATCCGGACGCCGATTTTTGAGCATACGGAGCTGTTTTCCCGGGGCGTGGGGGAAACCACCGATATTGTGGAGAAGGAAATGTACACCTTCCTGGACAAGGGCAACCGCTCCATTTCCCTGCGGCCGGAAGGGACAGCCGGAGTTGTACGGGCTTATGTGGAGAACAAGCTGTATGGTGAGCCTGACGTCTGCAAGCTGTATTATACCGGACCGATGTTCCGTTATGAGCAGCCCCAGGCCGGGCGGTTCCGCCAGTTTCACCAGTTCGGTGTAGAGGCCTTCGGCGCTACGGACCCTTCCATCGATGCCGAGGTTATTGCCCTGGGACTGACTATTTATGAGGAGCTGGGGCTTAAAGGAGTACGGGTGGAAATCAATTCCGTAGGCAATGCGGAAAGCCGCAGCGCCTACCGCGAAGCTCTCCTCGGTTTCCTGGAACCGAAAAGGCATCTGCTGTGCCGGGATTGCCAATCCCGGATGGACCGCAATCCGCTGCGGGTACTGGACTGCAAGGTGGATCAGGCCCATTTCGTCGGGGTGCCGGAACTTATCAATTACCTGGATGAGGAATGCCTTGCCCACTTCGAAGCGGTGAAAAGCCACCTGACCGCCATGGGAATTTCCTTCTCCATCAATCCCCGGTTGGTGCGGGGGCTGGATTATTACACGCTGACCGCCTTCGAATACAAAGCCGAGGGCATCGGTGCTATCGATACCATCGGCGGCGGAGGACGGTATAACGGCCTGGTGGGCCAGATCGGCGGCCAGGACCAGCCGGGCATCGGCTTTGGCATCGGCCTGGAGCGTACAGCTTTGGTGCTGGGGGCTCAAGGGGTGGAGATTCCTCGGGAGAATGAGCTGGCGGTGTATTTGATCGGCATGGGGGATGCGGCGGAAGCCAAAACCACCGCGCTCCTGTATCAACTGCGCCGGGCAGGGATCGCTTGCGAGAAGGATTACCAGAACCGGAAGATGAAGGCCAGAATGAAGTCGGCTGACCGGGTGCAGGCGCGTTTTGTGGCCATT
>JAEWAA010000351.1 GCA_023391955.1 Bacillota bacterium
ACTCCGCCGCATAAAATCCGCCACCAGCAGCGCTTGGCGTCGTCCCTCCGCATCCGCCCGGGACAGGTCCTCCGCCAACGTGCCGTCCAGCCCCTGTACCCGGGTGGTGTTCACCAGCACCTCATCCGCCTCCGGTCCGGCGAAAAACAGCACCTGATCCCGGTTGATAGGCAGCCCCGCCTCCTTCCAATGACGGTAGAAGCCGCAGATGCCTGTTAAGGGCAGGCCGGGAAGCTCCTCCACCGGAGTCCGTTTGTAGAACTCCTCCGGATGCTCCAGCATGTACGCCTTGACCTTGGCCAGATCCACACCGCGCATGCGGAATTTTAGCGTCATGGGCTGGGCCTTCCCGTCACTGTCCCTGCCCTTCAGGCAGGGTACGCCGGCCAGATGGGCCACATCCGCATCGCCGGTGGCATCCACAAACATCCTGCCCGCCACCTCCACTGGCCCTGATTTGGTGGTTAACCCCAAAGCCCTGATTCGGCCATTCTCTGCGGACACCCGGTCAATGAAGCTGTGGAGCAGTATCTTCACTCCCGCTTCCTCCAGCATGTCCAGCGCCAGCACCTGGAACACCTCCAGCCGGAAAGGGGTTAGGGTTTTGGTGAACCCGACGGTGTCCCGCATATGCCCGGGAGAGGCTCCCCGCTGCTGCAGCCGGTCCACGATCTCCTGGGCCAGTCCTGCAATCACCTGCTTACCCTCCAAAGTGTGGAAGGTCATCCACGGGTACACCAGTGCCGCGGAGGTCATCCCCCCGATAAATCCATAACGCTCCACCAGCACGGTGCTCCTTCCCATCCTGGCAGCAGCCAACGCCGCGCACAGGCCTGCCGGGCCTCCTCCCGCCACCACTACGTCCGCTTCTATCCGATGAGACATTGTTTTTTCCTCCGTTTTCTGCCTTCTAAGCTTAGCACAAAGAAAAGCGCTTACAAGAATGATTATATAACCATTCCCTCTCCTGCAAAAGGCTGCAGAATGCAGATCTGGTACGGTTGGTATCGATTCACGCTAAACAAAAACCGGCTTCCAGCAACAGGAAAAGCCATGGGAAGCAGCGAATAGGATACGAAATACCATTTTCCCAAAAAAGGAGTCCTCTCCATGAAAATGAAGTTCTTTATGGGCCTATTCCTTGTGTTACTACTTGCTCCATCGGCTTCTATCCGGGCGGCAGACGGGGCTACTACCGAGGTGTTATCCACCCCGCTGATTCAGGTCCACGGATTACCGCCGGAAGCTTTGCGCATTCCCGCTTCCATTTCGATTTCAGAATCCACCCCTTTTTACAACCATCCGGACGATTCGTTAAAAGGGAAATCCGAGGGCCTATTGGCACCCCAGGAGGGAATCCGTGTGCTATTGGCCGACCCCGGCTGGGCCAGGGGCCACTGCTGGTGGAAGATTGAGACTTACCTGGGTCCCAAATGGATACATCCGGAGCCGTGGACGGTAGATACCCCTCCCCCGGAGAAGATCACCCTGTTTACAGACACCCCCATCTACGCGGACAAGGATGACTCTGTGGAACCCACAGCGGTGCTGTCTCCCCAGGATATCCAGGTGACTGGTGCGGAGAAGCAGTGGTTTTACAGCAATAATGTTGAGGAACTGAAGTGGGTACGCATTCAAACCTCCTGGCTCGGGGAGCAATGGGTGCATCTGCCTGTGCGGAAAATCGGCTATATGCTGCCGGTGGACAGCTATTCTTTTCTGGATATGCACTACCTGTTGAACGATCCCACGTATAACGGGCCAACGGCCAGCCGGGCTGGGCATATGTTCAAATATTGGGGACGGGAAACCGTACATGTCACCGGAGAGTATGCCAATGTGTATCAGGACACTGGATACCGGATTGAAACCCCGTTTGGGACCAAATATATCAAAGAACAGGGTACCCCCGTGGTGCGGGAGGAACGGATGCTGGAACTGAAGACGGCAACGCCTATTTTCCCGATCCCTCATTCTCCAAGTGGTTCTGCTCCAGTTCTGCCTCCGCAAACCGTCACCAGCTTCGAACGGACGGTAGAGGGCAGCATGTATCATATCCGGACAAGCTGGGGGGATGTGTGGGTGAACCCAGAGATATCTGAACCGGCAGATACGGTTCCATTGGATGGCAGCCTCCGTCTTTCGGGGCGCCATACCTTGTACCAGTTTCCATTCGCCAACTTTCATACGGAGTTTGCGCTGGACGGCAAGGATATCCGGCCAAACGCCTCATGGACCGATCCAAGCGGAGCGGTATGGTACCGTCTGGACAGCACGGACGGCACAAAATGGGTGAAGCAGGAGCCGGATATTTATTCATAAAAGATGCAAAAACGCCCCAAAGGCTGCAGCGGCAGCAGGGGCGTTTTTTATGTTTCCCACCCTCATCAAGGGGCAAATTAGCTCCAATAGCCCTAACCAGTCCATGGATTCCGATCTTCTTGAGCCGTGTTTCTGTTTCAGGTATGCTTAGAATAGCTCTTATGAAATGAGGGATACCACGGTGACGATTTTGTTTAGTACAGGTTTGGTCTTATTGGCATTTTTTCTGGTTTTGCGGCTGTATCCCCCGCTGGGGGCCAGGGCGGCAGGGGCCAGGCTGCAAACAGTCCGCGGCTCTGCCCATTATGTGAAGAATAAATTTGTGAATCTGATTCCTACCAGCATGAGCACCGGCTTCCGGGATATGCTGTCCACTGTGAAGGAGATGATCCGGGGTATTCCCAACAGCCGGCCCCAACCGGGAATCACTGCCGGGAAGCTAAACCCTGCCGACCTGGTGAATCCCAAGGAATCCAAGGTCATTTGGCTGGGGCACTCCTCCCTGCTGGTGCAGATTAGCGGGTTGACTTTATTGCTTGATCCCATGTTCGGCACGGCGCCTTCTCCCGTCCCCTTCGTCGGCGGCAAACGGTACAGCCCCGCACCGCCGGTGGATGTGAATGCCTTGCCCCCGATTGATGCCGTGCTCCTGTCCCATGACCACTATGACCATCTGGATTACGGAACCATCCGCAGGCTGCACCGGAAGGTTGGTCATTTTTATGTGCCGCTTGGGGTGGGCGCCCATCTGGAGCGTTGGGGTGTGCCCGCCGCCAAAATCACCGAGACGGATTGGTGGAACGAGTTGGACCTGAAGGGTTTGAAGCTGCGCTGCACCCCCTCCCGACACTTCTCCGGCAGAAGCCTGACGGACCGCAATGCCACCCTCTGGTGCTCTTGGGTTCTGGAGGGAGAGCAAGAGAAGATCTTTTTTAGCGGAGACAGCGGGTATGGACCCCATTTCCGGGAGATCGGCAAACGGTACGGCCCCTTCGATCTGACCCTGATGGAATGCGGTCAATACAACGAACGGTGGGAAGCCATCCACATGCTGCCGGAGCAGACCGTTTTGGCCCATCAGGAAGTAGGCGGCAAGCTGATGCTGCCCATCCACTGGGGGGCGTTCACCCTGTCCCTGCATGCCTGGACCGAACCGGTGGAACGTGCCGTTGCCGAAGCCGAAAAGCAGGGGGTTCCCATGGTAACCCCGCGGATCGGGGAGCCGGTGCTGTTGGGAAACACGTCACAGCCGTCCACCCGATGGTGGCGGAATACATGAGCAGCACCAAGAACCCGGGATGCCTTGGAAGAAGGCGGCCCGGGTTTTTTTTATCCCTCTAATTGAAACCCGCTCCTCCTCTGCGCCGTAAAAGATACCAGTTACAAGTCCGGTGAACTCTCCCCGAGGGGAACGGAGCGCAAAATGGCCAGTCATCGGATACCGGTTTTGAGTATATAGTTTGGGTAATAACATTCCTTTAGGAGGCCTTTACATGTCCGAATCCGCAACCATTCTGCAATGGACCCTGATCGTCGAATGTCCTATCCCCGCTGATGTGAACGAGCTGCTGGTGAACGGAGAGGTGCCCGTCGCCGCTTACAAAACCCTGCGGGACAGCGCTGTGTTTACCAACAAACGTCTGATTGTCCGGGATGCCCAGGGTTTAACCGGCAAAAAGGTGGAAATTTACTCTCTGCCTTACTCCTCCATCAACATGTGGTCCACGGAAAATGCCGGGCGGCTGGACTTCAACTCCGAGGTGGAGCTGTGGACCCGGGCCGGTCACATCAAGGTGAAGCTGCAAAAAGGCGTGGACATCCGCCGGTTCGACAGGCTGATTGCCAATGCGTTGCTGTAAGCCGGGTTACATCCCCGGGGAAGCGCTCCAAACCTCCCACAGCAGATGATAGCGAACATCAAATGATTGCTATCCTCCGAAAAGGTGCAAAAAGGTGGCAATAGCATACATAAAATGTTCGCTATCGGCTGCTGGGAGGCTAAAAACCGCCGAAAAATAAGCAATAGCATACATTTTTAGATCGCTATTTAAGGAAAAACCGCCTAATAGGCGAAATAGCATACATTTTTGGGCGCTTACATAGGTGGTTTCCCCACTCACCTCCGTCCATATATGCTGTGAGCCGCGAGCCTTCTGCCACGCTAACAAGCCGGACCGGACAGGGAAACCCTGCCTCAGTCCGGCTCATGCGCTTTACTCACGCGCGCAAGCCTTCAGCTATCACCCCTTGGAGCCGGAGGCCACCAGGCTGCAATAGCCCATGCCGCATACCGACGGCTCGGAGTCGAAGCGGTAGCAGCGCTCCAGGAAAGCCGCCCGGTACTCCGGCGTCTCCAGCAGCATCCGCAGCGCCTCCCCCGGCAAGGTCCGGGCCAGTGC
>JAEWAA010000353.1 GCA_023391955.1 Bacillota bacterium
GAGCCACCGTGCCGTTCAGAATGGGGTCCACCAGTGTATAGGAGGCGATAATGGCGATGGAAATCATAACAATAACCGTCGGCGAGGTGATGCCCGCCCGTATGGATGCGTCACCGATAATAATGCCTCCCACCACTGTGACGGTCTGGCCGATGGCCCTTGGAAGACGCCTGCCCGCCTCTGCAAATATATCGAACATGACCAGCATGAGGAAGGATTCCAGCGCTACCGGCATGGGAAGCCCCTGGCGAGTATTGGCAATGGTGGCCAGGAGAGGAAGCGGCACCTGGTCCAGATTGTAGCTGGTCAGGCCTACAAAAAAACCGGGAAGAAACAGAGATACCAATAGCCCGATATAACGCAGCACCCGCTGCATACTGACAATATGAAAGGGCATGTTTGCGTCCTCGGAGGACTTCAGCAGGCTGAATAAAGTCGCCGGTGCAATCGTAGCCATGGGAGACCCGTCCGACATCAGTACGAAGCGGCCGTTCAGGAGAGAATCCGCCACATAATCCGCCCGGCCCGTAGTGTCCGCCACCGGAAACAGCGATTTCAGGCGCCGCCCGATGACCATCCGCTCCACCATGGAGGTGCCGATTACCGCATCCTGATCCACCAGCTCGATATTCCCGCGAATTTCTTTCAGAATATCGGGGTTAATTATATCCTGCATATACAACAGCGCCAGCTTGGTTTGGCCCCGTTTGCCTTTATTGAACAGCTCCACACAGAAGGATTGGGTGCGCAGCCGCTTGCGGATGAGCGCAATGTTCGTATCGAGATTTTCAACAAAGCCGTCACGCGGCCCCTTGATGGAGGGCTCCATGGCTGACTCCTCCGGACTGCGTCCGGGCATATCGGAAATATCCATGGTATACACGGTATGCTGCCGGAGATGAACCACTATCAGCTGCCCGCTGAAAATCAGCCTGGTTGTAATAATCAGCCAATCCTCCTTATTCTCCACCGGAGATAAGGGAAGTGCGGTAAGAGCGGCCAGATGCTCCGACCGTCCGGCAGAAAGCTCGTCCCGGACATGCTCCAGACGGGGGATGATAAACTGGGGAAGCTCTTTCTGGTCCACCATGCTGCCGCAATATATGAGCACCAGTGCGGAACGGGACTCCTCCCCATACCGGAGGGTATGCAGGGTAACATCGCCGCACAGGCGGAAATAATCATAATAAAATTCCTCATCCGCCGCTACGATAGAGATGATACTCCTCCCGTTTGAACCGGTGTCATGGGTGCTGTTTGGGCTATTGACGTGGCTGTTAACGTGGCTGTTGACGCGGCCGCTTGCGTTGTTGTCCAGATTGTCCACGGGAATCCCCCCTCCTTCCGGCCTTGGCGGCAATCACCCCCAACCCTGCCGCTGCTACAGCAAGCAGCACCAGATTGGACGGATAAAGCCAATCCACCGTAATTTGATGCATGTACACGTCGCTGATGGGCGCCAAGCCGATTAAGACCAGCACCACACAAATGAATAATAGGGTGGTGTTTTTCTTCCGCTCGGTTTTAATTTGCCACATTTCAACCGTTACATACAAAAGGAGGCATATCCGCAGGAAGGAGCCGGCCAGCCATTGAAAGATGGAGAGGAAATCCGTCTGGGAGAGAAATTTTCCCACTGTAGCCAAACGCCATTCCTCATAAGCGGGAAACCGCAGGTGGACCGCTTCATAAGGATTGAATTCCACAATCGCGCCGATCACTGGGCCGAAGGTTATGCCCAGAATAGCGAAGCCCAGGAGGATCAGACTTTTGAGACTGATTTTGCTCCGCATGCCGGATTGCAGCACCAGAAACAGCAGAAGCTCGAAGGAGCCCGCTAAAACATATACCGTGCCGTTGACAATAGGCCAGATGCCATGCTCCAGTATAGGAAAAATCTGGTTATAGTCCTTATATTTCGTGTTGATGAATGCAATGCTAAAGCCGAACAGACAAACCAGCGGCAGCAGAATCCCCGCCGTATTGGCAATGGCCCGCAGTCCCTTGCTGGTGGCCCTGTAACAGACCAGCATCAAAAACAGGCTGGTTACCCCCATGGGTGTATTCAGCAGAAAATTGACTCTGGTCCACAACATGGTTTCATACATAGTCGAGAAGATGTTAACCACCGCATAAAGCGTGAACAACACCCGGAATACCACCGATACCGGATTGCCCGCATGACGGGTAATCCAGCTGCCCAGAGGCTCATCCCCTATCTTGGCGGCAATAAAACGCATCGTAAACAATAACAGCAGCATAGCGGGAACCGAACAGATAATGCATAACCACGCATCCCGCCCGGAGGTGCGGAGTAAAGCCGGAATGATAAAGACATGGTTGGTCATACCCACAGCCATCATCATGATCATGGCGCCCTGTAGAAGAGTAGGCAGGGGGGATTTCATCGGCTTCACTCCTTGCCCTTCTTTTGATGTCATTTTTCTCCAAGGTGGACTATGGTATGCATTTTTATATCAAAAGACTATCAAATAAGTTGTGTCCTACTCTTTGAAAACACAAAAAGAGCCTCCGCCCCGCGGAAGCTCTCTCATAAAAAGGGCTGCGCCCCTCATGGTCTCTACTGCCGTTCCCGCATCATCTGCTGCCATACGGTGCCTTGGGCTTCGGTATTGCTGGTAATCCGTTCAATAGCCAGGCGGACCTGAAGCCGGATTTCGAATTCGGGGTCCTCCTTGGCCTTCTCCAAAGCGTCCAATGATGAGTCTCCTGCCGCTTCATACAGGAAACGGGCCGCTCTCCAGCGCACCAGCTTACTGGGATCGGTTAATGCCTCCTCCATAGCCGGTACGGCTTTGGGATCACCTCTGTCGGATATGCTGTCTCCGGCCGTTCTGCGGATCACCGGTGAGGAATCCTTCATGGCGTTGATCAGCAAAAACAGGGGCTCCTCCCCCTCTACGCCTCCAGCCAATACCACGGCAAGCCGGCGGACGGAAATATTTCGGTCCAGCAGCGCTTTTTTGAGGAGCGGTAACGTGTGGGAATCCGCTTTGATCCGGGATAAGGCGGCATAACGCACCTGCCAGTCGGGGTTTTCCAGCTGCCTTTCCAGCTCTTCGGCTTCTTCTGCAGGAAGTTGGCGGGCTTCCGGCTCCTTTGCGTTCTCCGGGATCTGGTAACCGTGACCGGCCTCAACGGAATGGCGCACCAGCTCATCCAGCCGCTCCGGGCCAAATTCCGCCTCCAGCTCACTGACCACCTGGTTCAGAACCTCCTCCAGCTCGCCGTACCGGACACCGCGCTCCTCCAGCTTCCGTTCCATGATCAGATTGGGTGAGGCCAGCCCCGCTTCCGTGGCCGCCTTCTGAAAACGCTCCGGCAGCGCCGCCCGTTTTTCTGACGAGGCTGTGCTGACCCTGACCTGCATGGGGATTCCCCTGAAGGTCTGAACCCGCACCGTCAGCTCGCCGTAGCCGCTCTCCTGCTGCGCAGGTGCCCCTGGAATCCCGGAGGTTGATGAGTTGCCTTGTCCGGCCGCCGTTCCCAGCACCGCTTCCGCCCCTGCCAGGATTGCCGCCCAATCCCCGCGGGGATGCCGTTCCAGGGCAAGAAAATCCGCTGTTTGGAATACTCCCGTCACACCCTCAATCGCCAGGAGCTTACGGATATAAGCAGGAGCCGTATCATCCCGGCCCCTTTGGACATCCAGCCGTACACCCGGATTCAGCCGGGTATCCAATGTTAATTTCATGGAATTGGGGCTTGGAGTCGGTTCAATTTTGACAATTTTCATGAATCCATCCCTTCCTCTCATCACACTGCCATTATAGCACATACTAAAGAAAGCCTAAAAATGACCCCCGGTTGGACCCGCACTCCGCTCTGAACCGGTGTAAAATGACCCAAAAACCCTTGCATTCAAAATAAAAACAAAAACAAAACAAAATTTCTTCACAAATTTCTCTAAATTGGGGCTTCATTTTTGGGCTGGACTGGCTTAAAATAAAAGCATCTAGAGCGAATCAAAAATATTCAAAACCCGCATCTGCTCACACACTACGGTTTTCCAAGGAGGAGCTTGTTTTATGCAATTCGAATATTTGCATCCGGCCGACCAGATTATCATGATGATTCAGCGTATTTACGGCTACGGTATGACCACTACGTCAGGCGGCAACCTGTCCATTCTCGACGACAACGGGGATATCTGGATTACCCCTGCGAGCATTGATAAAGGCAACCTGAACCGCGGAGACATTGTTTGCGTGAAGGCTGACGGCACTGTTGTCGGCAAGCACAAACCCTCCAGCGAATTCCCGTTCCACCAAATGGTGTTCCGCACCCGTCCCGACCTGAAGGCTATTGTTCATGCCCACCCTCCCGCACTGGTTGCATTCAGCATCGTGCGCAAGGCGCCTGACATGCACATGCTTCCCTTTGACCACGCTCTTGTCGGCGAAGTCAGAATCGCCGAGTACGGCCTGCCGGGCAGCGCAGAGCTGGCAGACAAGGTCGCGGCTGTATTCGCACAAGGTTATGACTCCGTTATGCTGGAAAACCACGGCGTTGTTGTAGGCGGCAAGAACCTGTTCGACGCCTTCAAATCCTTTGAAACTCTTGAATTTATGGCCCGCATCGAGATCAACGCCCGCCGCATCGGCACTCCGGTATCCCGGACCACCTGGAGG
>JAEWAA010000357.1 GCA_023391955.1 Bacillota bacterium
GGATTATCGGGGAGGTGCAGCGTAGAGAGCCGGGGTTCGAAATGTTCGCGCTGACGCTGGCCCAGCAGTTGCTCCTGTTCAGCTGCCGGCGGATGGCGGAGAAGGGGGAGGAGCAGCCGGAATACCCCAGTCCGATGCATGAGCGGATCTCCGCTGTGGTCCGGCACATCAACGAGCATTATATGGAGGAGCTGTCCTTGCAGCTGCTGGCGGAACGGTTTTTCATTAGCCCGTATTACCTGAGCCGCTTCTTCAAGGAGGTAACAGGGTTCGCCTTTGTGGAGTACGTGAACAGCGTGCGGGTGAAGGAGGCGATGAAGCTGCTGGAGGACACGAACCTGAAGGCCAGTCTGATCGCGCGGAAGGTGGGCTTCGGCAGTGTCACCCACTTCGGCCGGGTGTTCCGGCAGGTGACGGGGCATCCGCCGCTGTTTTACCGGAAGCAGCTGTGATGGGGGCGGGGGGCTCGAACTTTAGTCCCTTGTGAAATAACGGAAGCGAATTTCCGTTAATGTGCGTTTGGGCGGCAAAAAGGTGGCTTAGCGGAAGCGGATTTCCGCTATTTAAGCTTTTGGGCTGCTTTTGCACGGATAGCGGAAGGGAAATGTCCGCTATCCTCTCGAACTAGAGAAGGGCTGGTGCCAAAAGGTGGCCATAGCGGAAAAGAGACTTCCCTTATTGCCGGGTTTACGGACAAAAGTTCGAAATAGCGGAAATTTCTCTTCCTCTATTTACGGTTCCCCTCTGGACCTCACCCGTTACCCGCCAGCTATTCCTCCCACGCCTGCTCCTGCTCCGCTGCTTCCTTTACCAGCCCCGCGAATGATGCGCGCACCAGTCCGGCCAGCTCCTTGGGGGACAGCTCCATCTGCAGGCCAACCTGGCCTGCACTTACCGCTATCCGCTCCAGCGTCTCCGCACTTTGATCAATGAAGGTGGGAAACAGCTTCTTCATGCCCACCGGCGAACATCCGCCGCGGATATAACCCGTAAGCGGCTGCAGCTCCTTCATGGGCAGCATTTCGATCTTCTTTTCCCCGGCTGCCCGGGCGGCCTTCTTCAGGTCCAGTTCTTCCCCAACAGGAATCACATACACCAACAGGCGGTTCCCGCTATGGGCCACCAGTGTTTTAAATACCGCCTCCGGAGGGCGGCCCACCTTGACGGCCACCGCCGTTCCGTGAATTTGTCCGTCCTCATGGTCATATTCCAGAACAGTGTGGGCAATTTTATGCTTGTCCAGCATACGAAGTGCATTGGTTTTGGGTATTGACATGCTCAGTCATCCTTTCTTCAGTAACATCCATTATAACCCTTTGCCGCCCCGTCGGTGAACGGAAAAATTGGGTATACCGAATCAGCAAACTTCATTTGCTAATTTTCGGAATATTCCGTTATAATAGAAGCATGAAGCTTTTTTCACGAAAATAGAGGAGAACCCGCCTCTAGTGGAGAAGGAGTAAGGCATGGAGGGTGCCCTGTGGGGGAGTTTGTTCACAGAAAGCACCAATCCGGAAGGGTTTTCTCCGCTGTCTCCGGCATATAATGGAGTAAGGAGCTTTCGGCCCATCAGCGCCGGAGACTCGAAAAAAGCCGCGCACGACCCCGCCTTGGGGAACACTGTTATTCATAAAAGAAAGGAGCTGACATAGGGGAACCCGGGATTTAAGCTTCACAATCTCATTTCTTTTTCCTCTTCCAAATTCTCTTTCACGAAAAACCTCACCCTTTTCATCCGTTTCACCAAAACCTCATACCTATCACAAGCCAATGACCTCTTAAACATGCAACTGTGTTTGAAATGATTCATTTTGGAGTTGGCGCTGAAAGCTTAAAGGGAAAATAATAGAGAGGGAGCTCTTATGACGATAACCTTTGAAAAAGCCCATGCAGCGGATCATATGCAATTGACGGATCTTACTTTTCGCTCGAAACGGTACTGCAATTATCCTGACCGGTATTACGATATTTGGCGGGACGAACTGAACATCACGGAAGATTATATCAGTAAGAATCTGGTTTACACCGCCCGGACCGGCGGCATGATACTTGGTTATTATGCTATTGTGAAGGCCGACGAGGATTACTGGGCGGGAAGAGTGTTTATCCATAAAGGCTATTGGCTGGAGCATAACTACATCCGGCCGGAATATATCGGGCAAGGCATCGGCACCAAGCTGATGGAGCACGCCCTGGAGCAATGCCGGAAGCTTGGCATTCCGCGGCTGTATTTCTTCGCCGATCCCCATGCGGAGTCCTTCTACCGCAAGTTCGGCGCCCGTTTTATCGCCAAGGCGGATTCCAGCATCGAAGGCAGACTGCTGCCCTTGTATGAGCTTGCTGTGGACCAGTGGAGCGACTACAAGCTGGCGGAAGTACGCGATTTTAACGAAGACAACCTGCTAACCTATCCGGAAATCCATGCAGGTGCATTGGACACTCACGGCTCGGGACGGCATTAAACTTTAGACTGCAGCAATAAGAGGCATCGGCGCCTTGTGGCAGCCGGTGCTTTTTGTTTTACATACAAACATTCAAACCCCAGAAGGAGTGGAGAGTGTGACCAAACCCAACATTATCGTTTACAAAAAGGTGGAGCCCGCGGTACTGGAGTATTTGGCTGAAACCTGTACGGTTACCTATTTTGAAAAGCTGACGGATGTGGTGTATCCCAGCTTCCTTACCGCTCTGAAGGAGGCGGAGGGTCTTCTCGGTGGAGGGCTGACGGTGGACCGGGCGCTTTTGGAGCAGGCTCCGCGGCTTCGAATTGTCTGCAACACCTCGGTAGGCTACGACAACCTGGATATGGAGGAGCTGCAGCAGCGGGGGATTGTAGCCACCAATACCCCGGAGGTGCTGAACGAAACCGTGGCGGATACAGTAATCGCCTTGATGCTGGCCGCGGCGCGGAGAATTCCCGAGCTGGATGCCGCCGTCCGCAAAGGGTTGTGGGGAACAGAGCCCTCCGACAGCTGGTACGGGGTGGATGTACATCACAAAACCCTGGGCATCATCGGGATGGGCGGCATTGGCAATGCTATCGCCCAACGGGCTAAATTCGGATTTGGCATGAACATTCTGTACCATAACCGCAGCCGCAAGCGGTCAGCGGAGGAACGGTTTGGCGCACGGTACTGCGGGTTGGATGAGCTGTTGGGGGAGGCGGATTTTGTGTGCCTGATGACACCTCTGACTCCGTCGACTGCCGGGTTGATCGGCAAGAGAGAGCTCAGCCTGATGAAGCCGTCGGCTATCTTCATTAACGGTTCCAGAGGAGCGACGGTGGACGAAGAAGCACTGGTGGAGGCACTGGAGAAAAGGACCATTCATGCCGCGGGACTGGATGTGTTCGTCGAGGAGCCGCTGCCCGGTTCCCATCCGCTGACCCGGTTGGACAATGTGGTGCTGGCGCCTCACATCGGCTCGGCTACGGGGGAAACGCGGTTGAAGATGGCCATGCTGGCAGCGGAGAATCTGACAGCGTTTATGCAGGGGCAGACTCCGCCGACCGTCATTCGGTGAGCTTTTTGGCCGGAACAATTGATCACATGCGCTTTCTGTTCTATGATTAGAGAAATTCTGCGAGGGGAGTATGGGGCTTATGTTTAAAAAAGGAGATGTCCTGACGGCGTCCGTCGATTTTGACAATGCTTTATATTTTGCGGTCGCGGTGGAAATCTGGAAGGACGGCAAATTCATCGATTGCGGCGGGTCCATCACCAAGGTTACAGAGGATGAGGTCTTCATCGGTTATGACGATGGGGAGCATTATCCCCGGTATACGTATGAATTCCGCGTGCGGTAGCGTTCGTAGTAACACATTTCTCATCTCCTTGGGTGCAGTCCCAGGGGGATTTTTTTGTGTTGGGGTAGATGCATATTTTCTGTAGAACATTCCAAAAAAATGAATATCCTATCTTGAATCTATGAATATAAGAAATTTCATTATGAGAGAAAGGAGAAAGGAAAATGACTGTTCAACTAAATAACATGATGGTCAATCCCAATTTTGAGGCGGGTTTCAGCGGGTGGTTTCCTGTGAATTGCGCGATTAGCACCGGTGCTAAGGACGGGGCATTCTGTGCCGAAATGGCAGGGGGGACCATTTTTTCGTCCTTGCAGCAGGCGGTGCCGGTGACTCCCGGGCAAGGCTATTACCTGGGGTTCTCACTCAAAAATGCCCAAGCATTGCCCAGTCAGCAGATTGTGGCCACAGTCAATTTTTTCAATACCGGTTTTGTCTTTCTGACAACAGGGCTTTCTTTATTGATTCCGGCCAACACTTTGTCCGATACAGTTTGGCAGAGCTACGAAGGAGTAACTTCAGTTGTTCCCAATAACGCTGCCTTCGCCCAGCTTTCCTTCAGCAATGTTGCGGTGGCGGGTACCAGCAGCACGCTGCTGGATGAAGTTGTATTGATGCAGGCTGTTGATTCGAGTACAGGAACAACAGGAGCAACCGGAGCAACCGGTGCTACAGGGGCAACAGGAGGGACTGGTGCAACTGGGGGAACAGGAGCCGCGGGAGATACCGGAGCGACAGGCGCAACAGGAGCAGCTGGGGTGACAGGACCTACAGGGGCAACGGTTGGGGCAACAGGAGCAACAGGTGAAGCAGGAGCAACGGGAGCAACAGGAGCAACTGGAGAGACGGGGCCCACGGGAGTTACAGGCGCCACAGGGCCGCAAGGGGTATCAGGAGCAACAGGTGAAGCAGGCGCAACCGGAGCTACGGGCCCGACTGGTTCCACAGGACTGATTGGAGTCACAGGTGTTACAGGAGAGACGGGGGCTACCGGAGCAACTGGAGCAACGGGGGTGACTGGACCCACAGGGGCGACGGTTGGGGCAACAGGCGCTACAGGAGCAACGGGTGCGACAGGGCCAACAGGGCCAACAGGCGCTACAGGTGCTACCGGCTTCACCGGAGCGACTGGCGCTACAGGGGTATTTGAGCCGAATCCCTTTAATGTATATGTTCAGGCAGGAGCAACAGGGGGCAATGGTACCCAAGCCAGTCCTTTCGCCACAATCCAGGAAGGAATTGCCGCCGTTTCGCCGACAGGTATTGTCCATGTACTGACAGGGACCTATCCGATTACAACCACCATAACGGTGAACAAAGCGAATGTCACCATCAGGGGCTATGCCAATACTGTTCTACTGCTTCAGGCTGCTGTTATTGCCTTATTGGTAACCGGAACCGGTGTGATTGTAGACGGCCTGACGATCACAAGCAATTTGCCGTATGCTGTGGAGTTCATTCAATTTGCGGGCTCCAATCACCGTTTAGAGAATTGTGTCATCTTTGGCCCGCCTCAGGCAGGACCTTCCACCGGATGGGTGGTGAACCGAGGATTTCTCACCCAGGGCAACGTAACGAATTTAATTGCTGTCAATAATGTGTTCAATTCTCTTCGCCAAGCGGCTTATCTCAATCCCAACTCCACAGGTACGATCATGAATAATGTGGTGTACAACACAAGAGGCTGGGTGGTGGACCGTGCAATCTTCGTATTCTCCGACAACTCCTGGGGGATTCCGCAAAATGCAGTGGATATTGCCTTGCTGGTGGGCACTCCGACTGGAGCGCCTTACGATCCAACCACTGCATTGTCCCAATACAATAACAGCGCCACTATTAGTGATCAGCGATAGAACGGATAGAGTGAAGTTCCAAATTGCCGGTACCATGGGCTAAATACAAAAACCTCGCTCCTAAAAAGGAACGAGGTTTTGTTTTATGCCGAGAGCGGGACTTGAACCCGCACGGTGGTCACCCACCCCAGGATTTTAAGTCCTGTGCGTCTGCCGATTCCGCCATCCCGGCTTAGCGCCAACGAAGGCTATAGTACCATGAATGTCCGCGGTATGTCAACGCTTGAATTTTCCGAATTTATCCGGGCCGCTGATGCGTATGGTTGGGGCAGACGGTATAACGGAACTGAGAGGCTCTTAGGAGCGCAAAAAGCAGTGTTTCCATTTCTTACGGAACTGAGAGGCCCTTAGCGGTTGTTTTGGGCAATGTTGGGCGGCTACGATGGCTGTAAGGTCGTCTCAGTTCCGTTAAAACGGGAAAAGGCTAATTTTTCCCGTCTAAGAGCCGCATAGTTCCGTTACAGCAACCTGCCCCTTCGCATAGACCCCAACATCGAGTCTACAAGTCGCATAGCTCCGTTACAGCAAACAGACTAACCCCCGCCCTCGCATAAACCCTATCCACCACACTTTCCGCACATCCCCCTATAACACACACGGTTCAGTAAGTCCTGTGCTGTCACCTCACGGATCCGTTTTGAAATAATCCATGTCCGGGAACACATACGGGGATGCCGGCGCTTCGATGCGCTGGATGCGGGTGGCGTCAATTTTGAGGATTTCATTGCCTCCGTATTGGGTGGTGCCCAAGGTGCCGGTAACGTTCACCCAGGTGTCCTTGTTCAAGGTTTTGCCCAAGGAGCTCTCCACCATAAACCCGAAGGGGGCGGAGTCGGCGGAGCAGCATTGCACCGCAAACCGGGAAACCACAAATTGGTTCTCCTCCATTCCGTCCTCCCGGTAGACGAACCCGCTGATCTCCACCTTTTTGCCGATAAAATTGTTCATGTAGAAATCGATGGAGGTAACGGTCTCCATAAAACCCTTGTCCTTGATGGGGATGCTGTCCTTCTTGTACAGCTTCTTGGCCAGAACCGCCAAATCCTCGGAGTACTCATCATGGGGAAAAAGGGCGTCCAGCGGATCACCTGACGACGGCGATGAAACTGCAGCAGGGGAGGTCCACGCTGACCCTCCCCCCGGTGCGGAAGAGCCTGCGGCCCCACCTTGCCCGGGCGGGCTTCCCGGCGCGCCTCCTGCGTCCGCAGCGGCAGCAGCCGGAGCTTTACCCGCAGAGGCGGCAGCACCGGAGGAACCTGCAGCGTTGCCAGCGATGGCGCCGGTAAGCGTGATGCCCTTTTTGTCCACAAGGCTGCTCCCCAGGGCTTGATCCGGCAAAAGCAAAACCAGCAGCAGCGGCACGGCGAACAGTGCGTAAAAGAAGCTGTGGCTCACCGCCGACATGGAAGCGGGAGAGCAGCTGCCGCAATCGCAGGAGGGATCCTGCTCCCGCGCGCCCCACCAGGCCCGGAAGGCCAGCACCAGCTGCAGCACAGCAAAGAGATAGAAGCCGATGGCCGCCAGCTTTACATAGAATTGCATGCGGGGGCCGATATAAATGACCAATTGGTCATGCTTTACAAGGCGGAGGATATAATAGGCGAAAAATGCCAGAATGCCTGTCCGCAAAAAATAATGGATTCCCAGCTTGCGCGGGCTCATGGTATATCCCTCCCCAGCATTAAAATGTTCCGACAACAGCAGCGCCCAGCCAGACCAATACCACCAGTAGCCCCACCAGCAAAAGGACAAACCGGGTCCGGAAGGAGGACAGCAGCATCAGAGTGGATTTGAAATCCAGCATGGGGCCCAGGACCAGAAATGCCAGAAGCGGGCCTTTGGCGAATACATTGCTGAAGGAAGCGGCCACAAAGGCATCGGAGGTTGAGCATAAGGACATGACATAGGCCAGCCCCATCATAAACGGATAGGCCGTAAGGGAATCGGAGCCGATGTCCACCAGCACGCTCCGGGAGACCAATACCTGCAAGGAAGCGGCGAGGAAAGCACCGAACAGCAGATATTTGGACATATCGAAGAACTCGTTCATCAGATGCTCCGCCCACCCAGACCAGGTGGTTTTGGTGTCCTCAGCGGGGGCTTCGCCCATCAGATCCTCCCGGCTTCGTTTCAGCGGATTGCCGTTAGCCAGGAGATAGATGAATAATCCCGCAAGAACCGCTACCCCATACGCAAGCCCCATCCGTTCCCAGGCCATTTCCGGCTTCGACCGGAAAGCGGCGAAGGTGGCGGCGAAGACAATGGGATTGACCACAGGCGCAGCCAGCATGAAGGCAATGCCCAGATAGGCAGGCATCCCTTTTTTGACGAGACGGCGGACCACAGGAACTATGCCGCACTCGCACACGGGGAAGATTACTCCCAGGAGGGAGACGGACAGCAACCCCACCAGAGGATTGCGCGGAATAATCCGCTGCAGCATCCGCTCCGAAAGCCAAATCTGGAGCAGGGAGGACACCAGCACCCCGGCGATCAGGAAAGGGGATGCTTCCAGCACAATAGAGAGAAAAATCGTTTTAAAGGATTGAATATCAACGGACTGCAGAGTATTCATAAATGATGACCAGCTTCCAGTAAATTTTACTATTATGTGAAGTATAAAACGCCCGGAGAGGGATTGTCAAACCCCTTCCGGACGTATTCAAACCGCATGAGTGGCTATCTCTTCCTGCCTGTGGGAAGCTCGGTGCCGGGGAGCAGCTCCGCCCATTCCATCATGAGCTCGCTTTCCTCCAGATCCATGCCGATCAGGACCAGATAGGGCTCACCCTGGTAAGTGCTGGACGAATAGGTGATTCGTTTGCCGGCAAACTGCAGCAGCCTTCTGGCGGCATGGCCGGGTTGAGCCAGATAACCCTTAGCCCGAAGCAGCCGGTTGCCCCATTGGGCCAGGAACTGCTCCAGCTTGGCCGGAGGAATTGCATAATCCGTCGGGGGCTGGAGGGTAAAGGTGCGGATGCGGGAGAAGGAGGCCTGATGCCGGTGAGGAGCATGCTCCGAAGTGTCCGGTTCCTTCATTCGCGCTCCCGCAGCCACGCCCTTGACTACCCGGAAGGGCTGTCGCGCCTGGGGTGTCCCTTCCGGGACAGGCTCGATTCCCCGAAGCAGAATATCCAGATCCAGCTTGCTCCGCTGTGTATACAGCAAAGGAGCAAAGGGATTATGCTTGCGGACGGTTTTTTCAATCTTCTGAAGGGTGTGGCCGTCCACCAGATCGGTTTTGTTGACCAGAATCAGATCGGCCACTTCCATCTGCCGGCGCAGCGTACGCACCAAATCCTTGTCCGAGGCAAAAATGCTGTTGTATTCCAGCGTATATTCCGCGTCCAGCACGGTGACAATTTGCTTCAAGATCACGCGGCCAAGAAGTGCAGGCTCCGTAAGCGCATCCACCACTTCCTCGGGGTTGGCGACTCCGGTAAGCTCTACGAACAGCACGTCCGGCTTTTGGCTCAGCAGTTCCTGGAGGCTGGCGGAGAGCTCGCTTTTTTTGCTGCAGCAGACACAGCCGTCCAGCAGCTTGGCCACGGACACCTGGGAGGCTCCGCCGATGATTTCGCCATCCACATCCATCTTTCCCAGCTCATTCATCAGGATGCCGGGCTTGAGGCCCCGGGAACGCGCTTCAGCCAGAAGCTCCAGCAGGAGAGTGGTTTTGCCGCTGCCCAGAAAACCGCTCAGGATCAGAACGGGAATGCTCATGGTCTCACTCCTTTTTTGCCGATGCAAAAAATGACTACAAGCTTTATCTTACTACTGATTGCCGGTTTGGGATAGTACAAAGCCAATTTAAGGCTTTCCTTACTTATTGATATTGGCCGGGCAGGGGGTTTTATGCCGCTCCCCTGAAATAACATGGTCCCCGCCGCAGGCTGGATGTGTTATGGTAGCCTCGAAATCGGCAAAGCTGATTTGAGGGCCTTCTCTGACATTTCACCTTCTAAAGTTGGCCGGAACTGAAGCAAGAGTGATCAAATCTCGCGTATCTTCCAAAAAACGGGTTGGGAAGGTTTACTCCAATCCGCTTTCCGGGATATAATAGACAGGATTGTTAGTTTGTAAGCAAATGGCTTACATAAGACCAGCCACGAAAGAGAGCGATTAAACGATATGGGTCGTAAGTGGAATAATATCAAGGAAAAGAAAGCCTCCAAGGACAAAAACACCAGCCGGGTCTACGCGAAATTCGGCCGTGAAATTTATGTGGTGGCCAAGCAGGGTGAGCCTGATCCGGAATCCAACCGCGCATTGAAGGTGGTGCTGGAGAGGGCCAAAATCTACAACGTGCCTAAGGCCATTATTGACCGTGCCCTGGAAAAGGCGCGGGGCAACTCCGATGAAACCTATGAGGAGCTGCGTTATGAAGGCTTCGGCCCCAACGGGTCCATGGTCATTGTCGATGCCTTGACCAACAATGTGAACCGCACCGCCGCAGAGGTTCGTTCGGCATTCACCAAGAATGCAGGCAACCTGGGTGTCAGCGGCTCTGTAAGCTATATGTTCGATGCAGCAGCGGTAATCGGCGTAGCCGATAAAACCGAGGAAGAGGTGCTGGAGATTCTGATGGAGGCGGATGTGGATGCCCGGGACATCGTTCAGGAAGAAGAATCCGTCATCATTTACGCCGCACCGGATCAGTTCAGCGCCGTACAGGATGCCCTCCGTGCTGCAGGTGTCACCGAATTTACCGTTGCCGAGCTGACCATGCTGGCCCAGAACGACATCGCCCTGGACGGGGATGTACAAGCCCAATTCGAGAAGCTGATCGATGTGCTGGAGGACCTGGAGGATGTGCAGCAGGTCTACCACAACGTGGATCTGGGCGAATAGAGCAGGGTAAGCACGAGGAACCGGTTTATAACAAAAAGCACCCGAAGGGGTGCTTTTTTCAAAGAGTTGCAACTTTATGGATCAAAGGTGGCTGCTGAACAGAATGGCAAAGCAAAAATATTATGTGGTGTGGGAAGGCAAAACGCCGGGCATCTACGGCACCTGGAACGAGTGCAAGGCACAGGTGGACGGCGTGGCCAATGCCCGCTACAAATCCTATGAATCCCTTCAGGAGGCGGAGGCGGCCCTGAAGGCGGGCGCCAACAAAAACTGGGGCAAGGGGAAAGCTGCGGCGAAAACAGGGGCCAAAGCAGCTGCCAAGTCACCCGGTGCGGGAGCGGGAGAAATCGATTATGACAGCATCTCCGTGGATGTGGGCACCCGGGGCAATCCGGGGCCGGTGGAATACAAAGGGGTGGATACCAGAACAGGGGAGATTCTGTTCTATGTCGGTCCCATCGAAAACGGCACCAACAACCTGGGGGAATTTATCGCCATTGTCCACGGCTTGGCTTATCTCAAGCAGCTGGGCAGCACCAAAACCATTTATACGGACTCGCGCACTGCCTTAAGCTGGCTGAAAAACCGGAAAATCGCCTCCACCCTGGTGCGCAGCCCGTCGACGGCGAAAATCTGGGAAATGGCCGACAGGGCGCTACAATGGGTCAATACCAATACCTACGAGAATAAAGTGGTCAAGTGGAATACGGAGGAGTGGGGAGAAATCCGCGCGGATTTCGGCCGGAAATAAGATTCATATCCTACACCTGCCACCGCCTGGCGCCGGGAAGCGTTTATCCGTTTCCCCGGCTGCCGGAAGCGGTGGTTTTGCTTTTTTTGCGCAGCTTCAGCTTATCCATTTTTCCTGCCATCACAAGCCAGACAAGTATAGGGGACAGGAAATTCAGAGCAATGATCAGCACCGTAACGGTCCACAGGAACCAGGTGCTGTTCAGAATGTACCGGTAAAACCAGGTATCCATCATTTTGGGGCACACTCCTCAGCCAATTCTGGAATTATATTCTCCAGCCCGCGGATGCTTCATACACCCTGTAGCCGTCTGCATAAATTTTCCTTCTGAAAGGAAAAGTAAGGAAAGGCGGCTCGCCTACTATCCGGCGGACGGGAGGAGCATCCATGTCAACAGAAGAGCAGCATATGCTTGAAAGCGGGATCAGATCCCGGCTGCACGACAATTTGGCGGACATTGATACCCTTCTGGGGGAATCGGCGGATATTATCCGGCGGAATTTCCGGCTGGCTGATGCAGCGGGAGAAGGACGCCCGGGGCAATGCATATATACGGACGGATTGGTGAAGGCGGAATATGTGAACGACATCCTGCGGGCACTGATTGTGTACGCGGCTGAAATATCCTTCGGCCTGGATGAGGATGAAGCCGCACAGCAGCTTCAGGAACGCCTTCTGGTGAATGGCGGCGTCAGTATTGTGGAGCGGCTGGGCAGCTGCATCGATGCGGTTCTGATGGGAGATACGGTCATTTTGATAGAAGGCATCGCCAAAGGGATCGTGATTTCCACCCGGGGCTGGGAAGGCCGGAGTGTGGATGAGCCTGCCACCGAAAGTGTGGTCCGGGGCCCCCGGGACGGATTCGTGGAGAGCATCCGGACCAATTCCGCCCATATCCGCAGACGCATCAGGGATCCCATGCTGCGGTTGGATGCTCTTCAGGTGGGCACACGCACCAAAACGGATATCAATATTCTTTATATAAAGGGTCTGGTTAAAGAGGGACTCGTGGAAGAGGTCACCAAACGTTTGGCCTCCATCAAAGTGGACGGAATTCTGGAGAGCGGATATATCGAGGAATTTATTGAGGATGCCCCGCTGTCCCCCTTCACCACCATCCAGAGCACGGAGCGTCCGGATAAAGCGGCTTCGGCCCTGTTGGAAGGAAGGGCAGTTATCCTGGTGGACAACACGCCGTTCTGTCTCATTGTCCCCACCTATTTCTGGCAGTCCTTTCAGGCGTCGGATGACTATTATTCCCGGTATTGGGTAGGGTCCTTCCTGCGGCTGGTCCGTTACCTGGCTTTCCTGATCAGTCTGGCCCTGCCATCGGTATATGTGATGCTGGTTTCCTTTCACCAGGAGATGATTCCGACGGGACTGGCCTTCACCATTGCATCCGGCCGGGAGGTGGTGCCTTTCCCTGTATTGCTGGAGGCATTATTCATGGAGTTCGCCTTCGAGCTGATGCGGGAGGCGGGGCTGCGGATGCCGAAGCCCGTAGGGCAAGCGGTAAGCATCGTCGGTTCGCTGATTATTGGCCAGGCGGCGGTGCAGGCGGGGCTAGTATCCCCGTTTATGGTCATTATTGTGGCGATTACGGGCATCTCGTCCTTTGCCATTCCCAATTACGCAGCGTCCTTCTCCATCCGGCTGATCCGGTTTCCCCTGCTGCTGGCCTCCGGCACCATGGGGCTATTGGGATTTGTCGGCGTATTCTTCACTATGGTGGTCCATGCCATCTCGCTGCGCTCCTTCGGAGAGCCTTATCTGGCGCCGGCCAGTCCGTTCCGGCCTACCGATCAACAGGATCTGCTGCTGCGCTTTCCCTGGTGGAGCATGATCAAGCGGCCATGGATGGCGGAAGGGGAACCTGACCGTATGGCCAAAGGACAAAGACCCCAACCCGATGCCAATGCGGAGCACCGGTCGCAAAATCAAGCCGGAGACAGCAGTGGAGACAGCAGCGGGAAGGGGGACGGGGCATGAG